>JAQTRJ010000317.1 GCA_028711875.1 bacterium
CACCCCCCCGTTCGCTCTTCCGCCGTCGGGCTTCGTCCCCAATCTTGGTCAGTGGGAGGGGGAGGTCGCGTATCGGGGTCAGGCGGGCGGAGGGAGTTTCTTCATCACCGCTTCCGGGGTGACGATGAAGTTCCGGGCAAAGGATGACCCCCCACTTTCCCCCCTTTTTCAAAGGGGGGATGACAGGGGGGTCGCCGAGGCGGGCGTCCTCGCCCGCCCGGAACTCTTGGATCGCCGTTGTGGGTCTCCTGACCCGCAATGGCGAGACGGCTTTCCCCAGCGCGGTCATGTCTTGCGTCTGAACTTCATCGGTGCGAACACGCGGCCGGAGTTCACGGGTGAAGAGCGTTCGTCCGGTTACTCGAACTACTTCTTGAGTCCAGACTCTGCGAGGTGGCGGAGCCGGGTTCCGCACTACGGGAGAGTGGTTGCCAAAGAGGTCTGGCCGGGGATTGACGTCGAGTATCGTTTGCAAAGCAAAGGGATCGAGACAGTTTTTCGCGTACAGCCGGGCGCCGACTGGTCGCAGGTTGTTCTCGAATACGAAGGACTCGACGCGCCGTTGCGAGTGGATGCCAATGGCAATCTGATTCTGAGCACTTCGCTGGGTGAGATACAGGAGCAGGCTCCCTTCGCCTTTCAGAACCACGGCCGAGTGCAGAAGGCGGTACCGGTGTGGTTCCGGATCTTGTCCGACACCCGATATGGATTTGTCTGTGACGAGGTGGACGCCAGCCGCGAACTGGTGATTGATCCGCTGGTCTATGGCAGCTACCTGGGCGGCTATGGACCGGACGAACTTTATGATGTCGAGGTGGCACAGACCGGTCACGTGCTGGTCTGCGGAGGCACAGAAGCCGACGATTTTCCCGTCACGCCGGGTGCCTATCAGACAGAAATGGAAGTCATTTCGGCATTTGTGTGTAAACTATCGCCACTTGGAGATTCCCTCTTGTTTGCTACATATTTCGGGACGTGGACTAGCGCCAGCGCGGCAGGGGTGGATGTCACTGGTCGGATCTATGCAGGAGGGGGGGCAGAGCGACCCCGAGTACCTTTGACCCCGGACGCTTGGGATACCACGTTCGCCGGCGGCACGGAGGGTTTCCTGGCTCGTTTCAGTGCCGATGGAACCACCCTTGAGTACAGCACCTACATTGGCGGAATCACAACGGACATTATCTACGAGATGCAGATGGATACGGAAGGGATACTCTATCTGTGTGGCGATACCAACTCGGATGATTTCCCGGTGACGGCAGATGCTCTTTTCCCGAGCGCGGGAGTCTCTGGAGGCTTTCTGGCGGTATTTGATCCGAGTGTGTCCACCATCCGCTATTCCACCTGTATTCCATCCGATAGCTACACGATTCCGTGGGATATCGAGCTGGTAGCACCAGGTTGGCTGTGGATTGCCGGGTTCACTGAGACGGGTGATCTCTTTCCGGTCACCGAAGATGCCGTGCAGCCGTTAGGCGGGGGCGGCCGTGATGGATTCTTCTCGCTGTGGGACTTGAATGAGAATCGGCTCGTTTACAGCTCATTCCTGGGCGGGGTCCTCTCTGAGTACCTACTCGACTTGTCAGTGGTGGATTCCGAAAGAATCGTGCTGACTGGGTACACCTACTCGGAGGATTTCCCCGTGACGCCGGGAGCTTGGGATACCAGCCTGACGGGGATTACGGATGCGTTCGTGACTATCGTTCATTTACCCGATACACTCGAATACTCGACGCTCCTGGGTGGCAGCGAAGCCGATGACGCCAATGGCGTAGCGGTGGACAACGGCAGCATCACCGTTCTGGGCAACCTGACCAACAGCCCGGACTTTCCGGTAACTCCCGGGGCTTATGACACCGTGCTTAACGGCAACGGCCAGCCCGGCAACTCGGCCGATATATTCATTGTCCGGATGGACCGCACGCTCTCGCACGTTCTCTATGGTACGTTCTGGGGCGGAGCGGGAAGTGACGAAGGCTACCGGGCGTATTTTGTGGATCCTGATACGGTCTGGTTCGGGGGACGAACGTGGTCGGGGGATCTGCCGGTGACGCCCAATGCGGTTCAGCAGGAAGCAATGGGGATCGGCGACGGGTGGTTTGCCTGTTTCGCTCTGCCGCCAATGGACACGACGTTCATCACCCCGACGCCTTTCGTGCCGAGCGAGTTCGCATTTTCGGTCTATCCTAATCCGTTCAATCCCACCACAGTCTTTTCATTTACTCTGCCGCAGCCATCGTCCGTGAAACTGCGCGTGTTCAATCTGCTCGGGCAGGTGGTCTATACTACCGATCTCGGCCGTCTGTCTTCCGGCGAGCATCATCACAGCTTCAACGGCCGCGATCTTCCCTCGGGCCTCTATTTCGCCCGCGCTGAGGCGGCAGGCATGGTGAAGACAAAAAAGGTTGTATTGCTGCGGTGAGATTCCGGGCATGCGAGGACGCATGCCTCGGCGAATACGCTGCTGCGGTGATGTAATTGCCATTGCGGGTCAGGAGACCCACAACGGCGCGAGAGAATCGCAAGATTCCGGCAGGGACACAGTCCTTGCTCGGCGGAGGTTTGGGACACAGTCCCTGCTCGGCGGAGGTTTGGGACACAGTCCCGGCGCGACGAAGACGCCCACCTGATCCCACCGCGAAGTGGAGAGAAACTGCCGAGGTCATTCGGAACGGAGGGAAGAGTCTCCGCTCGCGTGCCGCGCACCAAAATTAAAACTCACTCTCTGATAATAGCAGGGCCAACATACTCGAGGAACCCATGACCCATTATTCGATCCGTAATATCCGGAGTCAAAGCAAACTTCGGTTTATGCGATTCGTCCTGACGACAGCCTGTGTCGTGTTGCTGATTCTGATTAGCGGCTGCTCGGAGGATTCCGGCGATGGCGATGCCAATCAAGCGCCGAATGCTCCCGCGAATCCGGTACCCGCCGACTCCGCCATGTTTCAATCGGTAGTGACGGATTTGCACTGGAGTGGCTCGGATCCCGACGGCGATCCGCTGCTCTACGACGTCTGCCTCGGAACAACAGACAGTCCGC
>JAQTRJ010000318.1 GCA_028711875.1 bacterium
TGTTTCATGCCATTGAGAACGCCGCGCGTAAGGGAGTATTCGTCGTTCTATCAATAGATGGACATAAAAAATCCGGTGCCGTTTCCTGCGACATCGAATTGCCACCGGGATTGTTCAAGCGTGAAGCCCTTGTCAACTGTGGACGCAGTATGCTGAGGCGATTTCAGATGTCCGGGAGAAGTTTGGAGAGCGAGGTTGTCGCTGATAGACTTCTGCTAACCTATTGATTGTCTATGCTCATCTTTTCCCTCTGTCTCCTTCTGCTCGCTTCTTTCAATCCTTTTGCCGCGGCGGCGGTCATCGGCGAGAGCGAACCGAACAATGATTTCGCGCACGCCGATCCGGTGCAGTGCGGCGACACCGTGCTGTGCGCGACGCTCGATCCCGAGACGGAGTTCGATCACTATCGTATCCATCTCGACGCCGGCGATTCGCTGGTCGCTTGCGCCTTCTCGTGCGAGGGGTCTATCACCAACACGGTGATGGTGCTGTTCAACGACCGGGACTCGATTCTGGCGGTGGACGACAACTCAGGCCCGCAGTGGTTTTCACAAATCCGCTACCGCTCGTTTTGCTCCGCCAATTACATCATCCGCATGCTGAAACATCCGGACACACCCGATTCCGCCTACAGCTTGGTATTCGATTGCTCCGCTTTCCCACCCGAAGACTACGATCTCTGCGAGACCGCGCGAATTATTCCGTCGCTCCCGTATTATGACGAAGGCAGCACGCTGGGACAAACCGATCAGTGCGGCACGGACGCGCCCGACGTGTTCTACCGCCTGGTGATCCCCGGCGGCAGCACTCTGTTCGTGACCGTGTGTACCGATGAATTCGACGCTCGCGTGCAGGTGATCGGCCGCTGCTACGGAGACTACTGGGACGATGCCGACGAGGGCTGCGGTCTGGGCGCGGAACTCGCGTGCTTCTCGCTCTCCGAAGGGGAATACTACCTTCTGGTCGAAGGCGTATCGGGCGGACAGGTCGGGGATTTTTCGATCACGGTGAACGCCGCGCTGCCCGGTTGCCCTGAGCCTCAGCCGCTGGTGCTCGGCCGCGTGGGCGACTATCCGCTGCTCGACTGGCCGCAGTTCGCCGCGCCGAGCTACTACGTGATCTGGTACGCGCTTGCCGCCGACGGACCGTGGGAGCATCTTGGCACGTCGCTGTTCACCTATTTCGTTGATTCCACCGGCTACGCCGACGCGCGCCGCTTCTATCGCGTGACGGCGGTCTGTCCGTGGTCATCGAACGGAACACGGGGTAACTCTGAAGAGTCGCCGCCGGGGGCAAGGGTCGGCTGCAAGCAGCCGACACCGCAGGAAAAGTAAGGGCGCGACCATCGTCGCGCCCTTCGTGTGTCTGTTGCTTGCCATTGCCGGTCTGGAGACCGACAACGGCGGGGAAGATTTCGGCCGGATTGCGCGCGGAGCCGTTCTTCTCTTGCGAGTAGATATTCTGCGCTGAACCCGGCTCGGCGAGCATGTTGCTATAGTACTATCTCATTTCCAGACAGCGAAAAATCTGCCGCTCGCTGCCGTCGCGCAGACGAATCGGAGCCTCCATGATGGCGCGCAGGCTGTCGGCCGAGATTAGCGCGGGATCGTAGGTGAAGACGGCTTTATGCTCGGTGGCGTAGGTTTCAATCGAAGCGATACCGGGGGTATTCTGATAGAGCCGCGTGAAAAATCCGGCCGTGCCTTTGCATTTCACGCCGTCCACCACGAACATGGTGGTCTGGCTGCCGGTCGCGGCAAAAGTCACGTTCGTGGTCGGCTGGGTGAAGATCAGCCGCGCGAAATATCCCGCGAACAGCGCGGCCACAACCAGCAGGGGGAGAATCAGTTTGGGAATTCGCATGGTGTATTTCCTTGTCGCCGTTGTCGGTCTCCGGACCGGCAATGGCACGTTCCTGAGGGTCGGTTGCAAGCAACCAACACCGCATCCGAATCATTACAGCGCGGCTTTCACTTCCAGCGCGCCCTTAACCGGGCAGGCCTCCACGCATTCGAGACAGTTCGTGCAGTCGCGCGCGCGCACGACGCGGGTTTTCTGCGGCGCGATGTCCACCGGACACGCTTTCTGGCACAGGTTGCACTTCGTGCAAGTTTTTTCGTTGCGCGCCACCTTCAGAACTCCGACGCGGCTGAACGGATCGAGCGTCGCGCCCATCGGACACAGATAGCGGCAGAAAAACATCGGCACGATGAATGCCGCCACCACCAGAACGATGAGCACAATCACGCTCGTCAGTCCCACCGAGCCATGTCCGAATCCCGAGAAGATCAGGAAGAATGGATCGTAACCGCGCAGAATCAGCTCGCCCATCTTGTAGGTGAAATAGAGCGACAGGACGAGCGCGACGTAGCGCAGGAGCTTCAGCCAGTCATTCGTTTTCGCGGGAACGCTTGGCCGCTTCCGCCAAATGATCTTGCCGAGCCGTCCGGCCAGTTCACTCAGGAAACCGATCGGGCAGGCCCAGCCGCAGAAGGCTTTTTTCGCCACCAGCGCCAGCACGATAATTCCGATCAGCATCGAAAGATTCAGCGGCCCGGTCGCGCAACTGAACTCGCCGGCTCGATACAGCCCCCACAGGCTTTCCATACCGCCGAACGGGCACCACGCCTCGAAGGATCGTTTGCCGAAGCCCAGCGCGGCATAGGTGACCATGCCGGTGATAACGGTCAGGAGGCTGTAGCGGATCCAACGGGTCGTGGGAATTCGTTTCGCTCGCAAGATGCTCGTACCTTTGTTTGCTGATAAAAAAACAATATGGGAATATTTCGCCGGATTTTCAAGCAGGCGCGCGCAAGTTTTTTCGTAGCCCGCCCGGAAAAGCACCTCGAAAAACAGGATAGTCAAGAAATGAGCCGCTGGGGTCAGGTTTTGGAATGTCTTTTTCTACTCTCCTATCCACAAGCCTCATGCGTGCTGACTTGACCTTGTGAGGAAAGTTGTGTATCCTACATGAAGCTTGCAGCTCTGGTCTTTCATCCGCCATCCTTCTTTGGTCATGAGTCCAGCACACGACGA
>JAQTRJ010000319.1 GCA_028711875.1 bacterium
CACGCCCCGCCCGGCCAGTTTCGCTTCACGTATAAATTAACTGTGGAGCTAAGTCCGACCGTGCTCCAGCGGAATTCCATCGGCCGGCCAATCGCCGCGGAATCTCCCGCGAGCGGAGCCTGTAGTGCCACCGAGCGCGGCGCGATCAGAAAGTCCGCGTCGCTGATGTCGGTGATTGAGGGATTGGAAATAAGCGTCACGCGCAGCCGCCCGCGAGTGGTTGCCGCGCCGCTTACCGTCCACTCCAGAGTGTCCAGATTGGTCGTCCCAATGAGCGGTTCCCATGCGCCATCGGGATAGCTGCGATTGAGTTCCACTTTCACGAGCCCCGGCGTGCTCACCCGCCCCCAGCGCAGCGTCGTGACGTCGCCGAGAATCAGCGTGTCGCCGGCGTTCGGCTGCATGACGTACAGATTCGGCAGCCGCGTTCCGAAATCAGTGTCCGAGATGTCGGAAATCTCCGGGCGCGTGCTCAGCGAAACGCGCATCCGCCCGTGCGCGAAATCTCCGTTCACCGTCCACATCGTCACGTTGCCTGATACGTTCTCGGAAATCGTCTCCCACGCGCCGCCCGGATAGTCGCGATTCAGTTCCACGAGAACTCCGCCCGGCGCGGCCGTCCGTGTCCACTGAATCGTCACGGGACTGCCCGCCGTGAGCAATTGCCCGCCGTTGGGATCGAGCAACGTCACCGTGGGCGTGACGATCGTGATGTCGCCGCCGCTGATCGCATCCACCGACGGATCGGAGCAGCGCACGCGAATGCGCGCGCGGCTCGTCGGCGCATCCGGCACCGTCCAGTCGTAGACGTCGCCAGCAATTCCGCTCGCGATGGTCTGCCACTCGCCGCTGGGATAATCCAGATTCACGTCGAGATGCACCGGCGCGTCGAAGTCCGTTCTCGTCCACGAGATCCGCTCGACATTGCCGCTGCCCACGGTGCCGCTGTTCGGACTGAGCAGCGTCAGCGACGGTTCCCGGATTGCGAACACCGTCGAGCTGTCGCCCAGCGCCGGGATCCGTGTGGAGGTCACGCGGATGCGCGCGCTGTTTGCCCGCGGCGGAGTGGCCGTCCACGTCCACTCGTCGGCCTGAAGGTTCGAGGCAAGCTGCACCCACGTTCCGCCTGGATAGTCGCGGCATAAATACACGTTCGCGCCCGGTCCCACGTTGCTGCGCGACCAGCGAATGGTCAGCGGTTCGCCCGCGACGATCTCGCTGATCGTTGGAGCCGTCACGGTGAGATGCGCGGTCACGATGGCGAGCGCGAAGTCCAGAGTGTCGCCGACGCCGGGGAGAGCTTCAGATAGAAGGCGAAGCCGTGCCGCCGAAACGCTCGGCCCGCTGGCGATCCAAGTCAGGTGATTGTCTTCGCTGCTCCCGATCAACGACCAGTTTCCGCTCGGATAATTCCGGTCGAGTTCAATCCGCACCGCGCCGTTCGCCGAGGCATTGCGTGTCCAGCCAATCGTATTGGCTACGCCGATGGCGAACGTATCTCCGGGCGCGGGCGACGTGAACGTCAGCGTCGGACGTTGAATCTCGAAATTCGCCGCCGACTGATCGCTGCGGCTCGGATCGCCGGTCGCCCGCACTTTCACGCGGCAGGAAGAGGACGGCGTTCCGCTCACGATCCAGTGGAGAGAGTCCGCGTCGAGACTCTCGGCCAGCGTTTCCCAGTTGCCCGAGGGATAGGCGCGGTTCAGCAGCACGTCCACAGGGCCGGTCTCGACCCGAATCCAGCGCAGCGTCGCCGTCGCACCGAGTGGCAGTACGTCGCCGCCCAACGGCGAGCGCAGCGTGAGTCCCGGCGCAAGTATCCATTGCGTCTCGCTGGTATCGCCCACTCCCGCGTAAGCTTCGCTGACAAGCCGCAGTCGCGCCGCGAGCGAACTCGGTGCGTCCGGTGTCCACGGCACGGAGTGCTCCGTGATTCCCGCGGCGATCGTCTCCCACGCGCCGCCGGGATAGGTGCGGTTCACCTGCAGCGTGAGCGGCTCGGGGTGGTCGCTGCGCGTGAACGTCAGCGTCTGATTCCGTCCGATCACCAGAATTTCCGTCTGCGTGGGCCACGTCAGAGCGAGTTCGGGATCGGTCACGGCGAAGTCGTTCGATGTGTCCGCGAACGCCGGCTGTTCTTCATAGACGATGCGCAGCCGAGCGCTGCCGGTCGGTTCCTGCGTGATTGTCCAATCGAAACGGCTCTCGGTGACGCCCGCCGCTAGCGTGCTCCACGCGCCGCCGGGGAAATCGGGATTGAATTCCACCCGGACGGCTCCGGGGAGTTCCGATTTCGTCCAGGTCACCGTGTGCTGCGAACCGGTCATCCAGCGCTCGCCGCCAACGGGCGACGCGAGCGTGAGCGTCGGAAGCATGATCGTAAAATTAGCGTCGGATGTGTCGGCCAACGCGGGATCGCTTGCCAGCGCCACGCGCACCCGTGCCAAGCCGCTGGCGAGAACGTTCGGAGTCCACACGATGGAGTCCGCCGTCGTCGTTCCGAGCAATTCCCACGCGCCGGACGGCCACGAGCGATTGAGTTCCACGCGCGCTTCACCCGGCGCGGCCGTGCGCTGCCAGAGAATCGTGTGCGGAAACCCGATTCGCACCGTCTCGCCGGCCTGCGGCGACAATAGATGAATGGCGCACACGACGATCTCGAAGTCCGAACCGCTGGTGTCGCCGATCGCTCCGTGGGTCGTTGAGACGATGCGCACGCGCGCATGTTCCGACGTCGGACTGGTGACCGTCCACGAAAACGAGGACCCCGATACCGAGGACGCAAGGGTCGTCCAGCTTCCGCCGGGATAGTTGCGATTCAGTTCCACGCGAACCGTGCCGCCGACGCCGTAGCGCTGCCACGAAATCGGCTGCGACGATCCGACCGGCCACTGCGCGAAAACGTCGGGAGTGATTAGGACCAGCGTCGGAGCGGCGATGGTGAAGTCAGCGCTTGAGCGGTCTCCCACGTAGGGCTCGGCGGTCAGAAAAATCCGCAGCCGCGCGTGCGATCCGGTGTTTCC
>JAQTRJ010000320.1 GCA_028711875.1 bacterium
ACCATCCCGCCCGGCGGCAACGCCCGCGCGAAGTGCATCGCCGAGTAGCCGAAGCCCGAACCGAGTTCGAGAATCCGCCGCGCGCCGATCGCCCGCGCCAGCAGCGAAAGCATTTCGCCGACCATCGGGCCGACGAAAGGAAACTTCCGCCGCTTCCCTTCCTCCTCCATCTGCGCCAGCACGCCGCGGCGAATCGGAACCAAATCGAATAGATAGCGGTCTACGTCGCGGAACAACACGTTTTCGATTTCATTCGCCATAATCTGCCGCGCGTCACTCTCCGATCACTTTCAGAATCACCCGCTTCGGTCTCTGTCCGTCGAATTCCGCATAGTACACCTGCTGCCACGGCCCGAAATCGGCCCGGCCGTTCGTAATCGGCACAATCACCTCATGGTGAAGCAGCAGATTCTTCAGGTGCGCTTCGCCGTTGTCTTCGCCGGTGCGATGATGACGGTAGTTTTTCGTTGGCGCGAGTCCGCGCAGCCATTCGCGGATATCCTCGATCAATCCCGACTCGGCGTCGTTCACGTACACGGCCGCCGTGATGTGCATCGCCGAGACCAGAATCATCCCGTCCTTCACGCCCGATTTTCCGATCGCTTCCTCCACCTGCGGCGTGATATTGATGAATTCCTCGCGCGCTCGCGTCTGGAACGTTAAATACTCGGTATAGGATTTCACTTCTTGCCCCGCACCGCCCGGATCAGCATCGCCAGCGGATCGTAGTAGCGGTCGGCTACGCGCTCCTTGAGCGGAATGATCGCGTTGTCCGTGATGTGAATCTCCTCAGGGCATACTTCCGTGCAGCATTTCGTGATGTTGCAATACCCGATGCCGCCCATCTCGCGCGTGAGCCGGATGCGATCTTCCGCGTCCAGCGAATTCATCTCCAGCCCTGCGATCCGCACCATGAATCGCGGGCCGAAAAATTCATCATGCTTCCCGTGATTGCGCAGCACGTGACAAACGTCCTGACAGAGAAAACACTCGATGCACTTGCGAAATTCCTGCGCCCGGTCCGCCTCGTATTGCGGCATCCGCCACGTGCCGTCGGGATTCTGGGCGATCGGACGAAACGGCGGAATTTTTCTATTCACCTCGAAATTCCACGATACGTTGGTCACGAGGTCTTTAACTCGCGGAAACGTCTTGAGCGGCTCGACGATGATCGGCTCGCCGGGTTTGAACGTGTCCATCCGTGTCATGCACATCAGTTTCGGATGTCCGTTCACCTCCGCCGAACACGATCCGCATTTGCCCGCCTTGCAATTCCAACGGCACGACAGATCGGGAGCCTGTTCCGCTTGAATCTTGTGGATCACGTCGAGCACGACCATGCCCTCGTCCACGTCCACCTGATAATCCACGAGCTTGCCGCCGGCTGCATCACCGCGGAACACTCGCATGAGGACTGAGTTCTTCATGCTATGCCTCCTCGACGAGTTTCTTCAGTTCATCGGGGATCGGCTTCAGCGGCTCCTGAACCAGTGTCATCCGTCCGTTCTCGTTCTGAATGATGGTGTTCACTTTGGCATAGGCCGAATCGTAATTCGGAAAGTCCGCCCGCGTGTGAGCGCCGCGGCTTTCTTTGCGCTCGATCGCCGCCAGCGTCAGCGCCCGCGACACATTCAAGACGTGCCGCAGATCCATGGCCACGTGCCAACCCGGATTGTACGTCCGGTCACCGGTTACGGTCAGAGTCTCCGCGCGCTTCTCAAGCCCGTCGAGTTCCACCAGCGCCTTCCGTAAATCGTTCTCATTGCGAATGATCCCGGCCAGAGTGTTCATCTTCTCCTGAACCTCGCGCTGCAGCGCATAAGGATTTTCGCCGTCTTTCCGCTCGAAGAACGAATGATTTTTCGCGATCATCGCTTCGGCTTCCTTTTCGCTGGCGCGTCCCGAGGGTTTCTCGGTCTTCACGTACTCCGCCGCGTATTTCCCCGCGCGCCGCCCGAACACGAGCAGATCCGACAGCGAGTTGCCGCCCAGCCGGTTCGCCCCGTGCAGTCCCGCCCCGGCTTCGCCCGCCGCGAACAGCCCCTTCACCGTGGACATGGAACTATCGGGATCCACCCGCACTCCGCCCATGATGTAGTGCGCGGTCGGTCCGACTTCCATCGCTTCCTTCGTGATATCCACGTTGGCCAGCTTTTTGAACTGGTGATACATCGAAGGCAGTCCGCGCTTGATCTCCTCGGGCGTGCGCTGCGATGCGATGTCAAGAAACACTCCGCCGTGCGGGCTGCCCCGTCCTTCCTGCACTTCGTTCACGATCGCGCGGGCCACTACGTCGCGAGTGAGTAGTTCCGGCGGACGACGCACGGTCGCCTGTTTGCCCGCCACCACTTCCTGAATCCACTGCCTGGCTTCCGCTTCGTTGTCAGCAACGTCGTTCTTGAACGCATCGGGAATATAGTTGAACATGAAGCGTTCGCCCTTCCCGTTTTTGAGCACGCCGCCGTCGCCGCGTACCCCTTCGGTCACCAGAGTGCCGCGCACCGACAGCGGCCACACCATCCCGGTCGGGTGAAACTGGATGAACTCCATATCCATGAGATCGGCGCCGGCTTCCCACGCCAGACTGTGTCCGTCGCCCGTGTATTCCCACGAGTTCGACGTCACCGTGTAGGCTTTCCCCATCCCGCCGGTGGCGATCACCACCGCCTTCGCGTGAAACAGATGAAACTCTCCGGTGCTTCGCGCATAGGCGAGCGCGCCGGAAATCCGGCCGTCGGTCTTGAACAGATGCGTGACCGTCGTCTCCATAAAAATCTCGGCCGGCATGTGCACCAGCTTGTCCTGCAGCGTGCGGATCATCTCGAGTCCGGTGCGGTCGCCCACGTGCGCCAGCCGCGGATAGGTATGACCGCCGAAATTCCGCTGCATGATCCGGCCGTCGGGAGTGCGGTCGAACACCGCGCCCCATGCTTCCAGCTCGCGGATGCAGTCGGGAGCTTCCTTGGCGTGAAGCTCCGCCATCCGCCACTGGTTGAGCATCTTTCCGCCCTTCA
>JAQTRJ010000032.1 GCA_028711875.1 bacterium
AATACAGACCTTCAGTTCCTTGATCGTCCGTAATCGTCGTATGGATCACCGACTGTGTCAGTGTCGGGCTGCCAGTCAACCAGATGCCATCACCCTCTATGTTGCAATTGGAAATCTGCACCGGGACAGCCGATCCGGATGGATCATCCGTCCATATTGCCGCCGGAGCTGTGTTTTTAATCCTTGCCCAGTCTATCACCAACTGCCCGCCAACAACCTTGATCCCCGCCCAGATCTCGGTAGAATCCATGGCTTCAAAGTAGACTCTATTCTGCTGAGTCCCATTGACGGTTAAAATCCCGCCCGAATCCACCGTCATGGAAGCACCCTGTGCAAAGTACACCTGAACGCCAGCGTCAATAGTCAGTTCAGTTCCGCTCGTGACATGGTAGGCCTCGGTAATATACACCGGAGAAATCGCGGTAGTCCAATGATCCGATGGAAGCGGCTGTGGATTATCGAAAATCACATTATCAACGCCAAACGAATACAACGCCCACGCGCCTTGCACGCTATCCAAGGATACCACAATCAATCGTCCGCCAGTTTCTCGGACATGAACAGGTACCGCGGTGCCAATAGCCCACTGCTCATCGGTTCGGCTCGCTGTATTCAGAGAATCGAGACTGTGCCAGAAATAGAAACGCTCGAGATAGCGATTAAATGCGAGTACACCGATTTGAGGGATAACCGCTGGCTCATGAACGTGGAAACCCATCGTGTCCTGCGATGTTGATCCCACTTGCGAATATAGCGTTATATCCGCTTTTTGTTCGTAAGCAATCAGATGATCGACCCGAAGCAAGCTCGCATCAGTGGTATAAAGATGTGCCTTTCCGGATACGTCTACATAGCCGGCTATGTCGCTCACCCAGTAGTAGGAGTCTTCCCATGAGCTTCCTTGACCTCCGTAGTAGGAGATCGTATTCCCTTGGTTGTCCATACGGAAGATAAACTGAGTTACCTCGTCGGACACAAAGAAATCGTCAAAAGCCCAGAAGATTCCGACAGGCTTTGTGATCTCGATATTCGTGAATGACCGCTCAAGATCGAATTTCCCCGTCCGGCGATCGAATTTGTATATTCCGAAAGCTGCTCCGTACTGAAAGGCCACTGCGATGCGGTCAGTTTGTGGGTCAAAAAAGGTATCGTGCTGCATCGGACACATAGCGATTGCATATGCACAGGTGTCGGGGGCATCGCCGGAACAATCAATGCTGCCCAAACGCAAACCAAACTGCTGATCAATGCGAAACGTGAAGAAGTGGGGCGGATAGGCATCCAGAATCACCAACCGGTAGTCAGTAGGGGCAAGCTTCAGAAGCTCCATGTCCACCGGATATCGAAATCCCGGATCGGTGGAATCTGATTTGGACATGAACCATCCTGTAGAAAGGCTTACCAGTCCCGGAATGCCGAAGAAATTTTCTTCTTGCTCCAGTAGGGATTGCGCGGAAACAGCGAGCGCCAATCCCAGAATGATAACGACTGCGCATCGGAACATATCTACTCCTCCCGGCTATCGCGGTTGCTGCTGGTTCTTTAGCTCCATCAGACGTGCACGCTGGCGCTCGTATTCTCGGCGGTCGGCATCAGTTGGGGCGGTAAGCGGAGGCAGTCCATCCCAGCGCCATATTTCCACTGAATGGTTCTCTTGGAAGCATCTGTCCAAGAAACGAACGGCGTCGTCATAGCACCGGATTTTTTGTGCCGCCATCCCAGCCGTGACTAAGCCAAATTGATCATGCCAGCCTAAGGCGAGAAACGAATCGGCGAGCGCTATAGATAAGTCATATTTCCGCTGGTCATAGGCACCTCGCACATGACTCGTCCACACTGAATGTTGTGCAGCTTCAGAACACGGCTCGACAATCTTTTTGCACAGTGGTTTTTCCATTCTCAGCAAGCCGTATGTCGGATGATTCCATTCCACCATCACGCAGATGTATAAATCTGCCAACTCAGGAGGGATATGGAAGGCAAAACGGTATCCCGGATTGATTCCCCCTGGCGGTGCCGATCTGCCTGTTATTCTCCATGCGCTGTCCTGAAGCGCCTGCTCTTCTGTCACATAGTATTCAAGCTGCAAATTCTCGGTAAGTGAAGTCGAAGGTTGAAACGCATCATCCGGGTAGGAGGCTTGTCCTGCCGTGATGGTCAAACCGGTTGGCCATGACCAATCAATAACATGAGAAAACTCAGTCTGGCCAAGTTTTTTGCCATCAGGTAGTACAGTCACCACGATGTTACATACGGCTCCAACCAAGTACGCCCAGTTGGGGCGGTTACAACTGGTGTCGATTTCTCCTGAAAACCTCACATCCAATATTGTCGGCTTTTGGCCCGAAGCACTGTTCAGAGGAACAAGGATCAGACTCAGCAGCACTACCAGAGTGCACAGGCCAGTTTGTGCAAATGGCCTCCAAAACGTCATCTTCATATTCTGCCTCCCATGTTTTACTCTGATACAGATATACTCGCGCTCCGTGTTTGCGATCAGTTTCTGGTCACGGGCGGAGCCTCTTCTCGCCGGCACAATTCCACTCATCCTCAAGATAACCTTGCCCCCATGAGTACTGCACCCAACCTGCCGAATCGGTGGGCCAGTCATCGAAATCCTCATATTTCATTACACAATCATGCAATCCGTCACAGGGACCATCATGATGATCAATCCCAAATACGTGACCGAGTTCGTGAAGGTAGGTTCGCGTATATAATCTAATTTGCACCTGATAGTAGAGTGGAGAGGGGATTGGAGGCAGTCCACGATTTGCAACGTGACTATTGAGCACTAAGTCAAGCTTGTCCCAGTCTATTTGAACGGAACCTAATGTTCCTGACGGTCCAGGAAAGAATGGTGGATTCCCAGGATATTGAGGTGTAAGAGCAAAGCCTGGATTGGGCACATCATCTACTATGATTCTGCATACCGCCTGATCCACATCATTCATCGTACCACCAAACATAGAAAGAGGCGGATTATAACCAGGATCTGCCAGGGAACCCGTATGGGAGATCATGTAATCCAGCCACGAGCGATCATTGGAATCCAATGTTGAAAGGTTCTCTGATTGCCATATCTCATAGAATCCTGATGCACTGCAGAGTGCAGAGAGTCGTCCTCCTGACCAGATGAAACCTGTTTGATCGTCCAGGAAGAAGTCTTTTTCCAGCGAGTCCATGCCGCCGCCAGACCGAGCGCTAATATATCCCCAATTGGTGACAAATCCCCGGTACTCCTCCCAACTTGTCAGCCCATCCTGATCGGGATCGGTGTTGCTTAGAAAACGGTGGTAGTCATAGGGAATTTCCACTTTGGCGCACACGTCAACATCGTCAGTTTTGAAGGCCTTCAGATCGGCCCATGCCGCATAATCCTGAACCCGAAAATTGAGACAGCGCGGTTCACGCGGATCAATATCTACGAACATAAAGAACAAGCCATTTTTACCGTCTGGCATGGAAATGCACCCCGGAACTTGCCACGGGATAATATCTCCAGCATCCCAGTCCGTTGGCTCAACATCGTAATTCATTGCCCGGCCCTCATACATCGAGGAGTAAAGGACGATACATACCTCCATCGGCATGTTAACGCTTACTTCGAAACAAAGAAAGTCACCGTAGGTCGGAAGCCAATCGGGGGTGATCCCGTATTCCTTACAAGGCGCTATCGTGATTCGTGGTCGAACTGGAGGAAAACCGATACGAATTCGACCGTTCAATGGATCGTAGCCGTTCCAAGCACCGTCGAACAAGGCCTCCCGGCAAGAGTCCGGATCCTCTGGATCTATAAGAATACATGCATTCGTTAAGTCAATACATACCCAATGACGAGTACGACACACCATGATATGTTCGCCTGGATTCGCATCACAGTACCACCAACCGCAAGGAACACGTGGTGCCCAAGACGGCGAGCATCCACTGGGCGCGCATCAAATGGGACAATTCCATTCACATGACCAAGCATCCGCAACACATATCGAGTAGCGATACTCCAGCATCCCGGGCATTGTCGGGCTTGGGATCTCTCCGCGCGCTATGAATACCTCGGTCCCCCAGCCATGGCAGATTTGAGGCAAACAAATTACCCACGCCCCAACGATGGCAATTATTAGCCTCAGTTTTGAATCTTGCATATAGTCCCTCGCCCAAGTTGTGTGGAGAGATTCACGGGAAGATTTGCCCTTCCGCTCGCGTCATACGAATGGCATCCCAGAAAACAAACAGAGCCTCGCCGCACCATGCAGCAAGGCTCTTGAACGATGACTCGATGTACCGCTCCGCTCTTCTCGCCTGCGCCGATCTGACCATCGCATCGGTCATGATGCCGTCCCTCGTGAGAAGATTTCAAACACCCACAAAACAATATAGCTCACCCGTCGTTGCTTTGTCAAGCGATATTTTCAGATGCTCTCCGTATCCAGATTGCCCCGTAATCCAGGGAAGTGCAATTTAGAACATTGACTTACACGAACTGCTTTACAGAATGCCGATCATTCTATCATACGATAGATGGAACTATGCCTCTTGCGGTGAAACTGAGTGACTTGTGATATCCAAATGTCTCCCGGCGAAAAAACAGGTACCACCGAATCCGCGCCACCCCCACAACCACCCTTGTCCCACTCCCGCCGACTCGCTTCCGCAACTTGGCTCGAACCTCTGACGATTTACTACCGTAGTAAATTTCTGAAGATTTCTGACTTATTTATTGAACTTACGAATGAGCGGAGAAATGAAAAACAGACTCGTAAGAGTCTGTTTTTATGGTGTCGGGGCGACTGGATTTGAACCAGCGACCCTCTGCTCCCAAAGCAGATGCGCTACCGGACTGCGCTACGCCCCGAAAAAGAAGACAATTAAGCGACCCCAGCCGTCAAAGTCAACCGTCGCAGTGATTCCGAAACGAGCAAACCCCTGCGGCGTTACCCGCAGGGGATAAACAGCAAAAGCCGGCCGACGGAGAAACGGCGGTCTCAGTTCGCCATGTGCACAACCGGGCGATTGATCGTGACGCTGCGGCGAATGTGAGTGTCCACCAGATCGCGGAGCTGGGTCGTGTCGCGCTCGATCACGCCCCGGTCGCGCAGGAAATGCTCGATGGTCGAGAAATCCTTCTTGGCCAGCCGCAGATAGCGTTTCACCGTGTTCTTGGAAAGCCCGTGGATGCGGGCGGTGGCGCGAATTCCCTGCCCTTCGAGCAGGCTGCGATAGATTTTCTCGATGGTCTCCCAGTCCAGCCGGCTGTCCCAGAAAGGAGTCCCTTTGAGTTCGCTGAACGTCTTGCCGCAGGTATTGCAAACCAGAAGCCGAACCTGCTTCCGGCCATACCGCGTATACAGCGCGATATTGCCGGCTCCCACCCGCTGAAAATCGGAACAGGCGGGATTGGGGCATGAGAATTTGTCGAGATCCATGGCGAGCTTCCGAAATAGTTTGTATTTCTATGCGTAGTATCGGCATGGGTTAGGTATTCTTTAATGACAAGGGGATCATGATTGGGAATTTTCGAGAATCGCGGGGGCGCAGAACGGATCGCCAGACAGACGAAAGCTTGATTAGTAGCTTATAATTTCGTAGGTTTACGTTTCTGGAAACCACGTCAGTACGAACCGAATCACTGAGAAATCCCCCCATGCAAGCCATCCTGAAAAAGAACACGGCCGAAGGCCTGACCTATGTCGCCGACGTGCCACTCCCCCGAATTCAGCGTTCCGACGAAGTTCTAATCCGCATTCAAGCCGCCGGGATCTGCGGAACCGATGTAGATATCTATCGCGCCGACGCCCCGATGATGAAGCGGATGAGCAAATGCGTTCCGGTCATCACCGGCCACGAATTCTGCGGAATCATCGAGGACATCGGCCCCGACGTGCGCGGACTGAAGGTCGGCGACTACGTCTCGGCGGAAATGCACATCGTGTGCGGCGTCTGCCATAATTGCCGCACCGGCAACGGACAATGGTGTTTGAACACGGTCATTCGCGGGATTGACGGGGACGGAATTTTCGCCGATTACGTGGTGCTGCCGGCGCGGGCGGTGGTGCCGCTGCCGCCAGATTTACCGCAGGAGGTCGCGGCGTTTCTCGACGCCATCGGCAACGCGGTCCACACGGTGCGCTCGGTGGACGTGGCCGCGAAGGACGTGGCGATTCTGGGTGCGGGACCGATGGGGATCATGGCGGTGTCGCTGTGCCGCTTGATGGGCGCGCGGCGGATTTTCGTCACGGACGTGCAGAACGCGCTGCTGAAAACGGCGACGGATGAGGGAGCCGACGGCGTGTTCAACGTGACGGACAAAGCTCAGCATGAGGAATTCGTCCGCGTTTGTCACTCCGATCCGCGGAAGCATGGCGTAGATGTCGTTTTGGAGCTATCGGGACATTCCGCCGCTTACCGCGACGCGTTCGCCGCGATCCGGATGGGCGGCGAAATGTCGCTCTTGGGACTGGCGCGCGGCGACGTGACCGTGGATTTTTCGACCGACGTGATTTTCAAGGGGCTGACGATTCGCGGCATTATCGGCCGCAAGATTTTCCAGACGTGGATCGAGATGCTGGCCCTGCTGCAGGGACCGTTCCTGAAGACGGCACGGAAAGTCGTAACGCACACGTTCCCGCTGAAGGATTTTCAGAAAGGTTTTGACGTGAAGCTCAAGGGCGAAGGTCTCAAGGTGGTGCTGTTCCCGCAGGCATCGTGACGGACACCTTGTCCCCTCGAAACCGGACACACAGGCAGTGAGCGCGAAGACGGTACAGGACTCCGACCGGCTTTGGCTGGGAAAGCTGAAGCGCGGACTGTTCGGCGGACGGCTGAATCCGTTTGATCCGAAGGTTTTTCAGCACGTCACCCTGATCGCGTTTTTCGCGTGGGTGGGCATGGGAGCGGACGGGATTTCGTCGGCCAGCTACGGACCCGAGGAGGCGTTTCACGCGCTCCGCGGGTTTTCGTTTCTTATGCCGGCGCTGGCGGCGCTGATCGCGGCGACGGTCCTGATTATTTCCGCGGCGTATTCGCAACTCATCGAACAATTTCCGAACGGCGGCGGCGGATACGTGGCCGCGTCGAAGCTGCTTCATCCGAACGCGGGACCGGTGGCCGGATCGGCGCTGATCATTGACTACGTCCTGACGATCGCCGTCTCGGTCGTATCGGGCGTGGACGCGCTATTCAGTCTGCTTCCGCCGCACTGGGATTCCGTTCGCATGTACGCCGTCGTGCTGATCATCGTCTTCTTGGTGTGGATCAATTTGCGCGGCGTGAAGGAATCGGTTTTGACTCTGCTGCCGGTGTTCATGGTGTTCGTGGTCAGCCATGTCCTGCTGGTGGGCTACGGGCTGGTCAGTCACATCGGGAGTTTGCCGGAACGCATCGCCGAGAGCCACGTCGAAGCCCATTCGGCGTTGTCGCAGTTCGGCCTGCTCTTCGTGTTGATTCGGCTGCTGCACGGCTTCAGCATGGGCGCGGGCACGCTGACCGGAATCGAGGCGGTGTCCAACGGGATGCTCGCGCTCAAGGAGCCGCGGGTTCAGACCGGCAAGCGCACGATGTTCTACATGGCGATATCGCTGGCCTATCTGGCGGCGTTTCTCATGGTCAACTACTATCTCTTCCGGCTCGAGCCGGAGCACGGGAAAACGCTGAACGCTGCGTTGTTCACGCAGATCACCGCCCATTGGACGCTGGGCGGCGTGAAGATCGGCAGCCTGATCGTCGGCATCATGATGGTTTCCGCCGCGCTGCTGTTGTTCGTGGCGGCGCAGACCGGATTCATTGGCGGACCACGCGTGCTGTCCAGTATGGCGGAAGACTCATGGCTGCCGCACCGGTTCGGCCATCTGTCGGAACGGTTGGTGACGCGCAACGGAATTCTCATGATGGGTCTGGCCGCCATTGCGTTCATCCTCTACGCTCGCGGACACCTCAGCGCGCTCATTGCGATTTACGCGATCAACGTGTTCATCGGGTTCACGATGGCGCTGCTCGGAATGAGCCGTCTCTGGTGGCGGCAGCGCCGGACCAGCCGCCGCTGGCTGCGCAAACTCACCGTGTGCGGCTTGGGATTCGCGGTCAGCGCGGCACTGCTGGCCATCATGATCGCCATGAAATTTTCCCGCGGCGGGTGGTTCGTGCTGCTGGTTACCGGGGCGCTGATCTTTCTCTGCTTCCGCATTCACGCTCACTACCGAATGGTCGCCCAAAAAACCAAGAAGCTCGACGAGATTCTGGTGGATCTGCCGTTCGGCGAAGAAACGGTGACTCGCGACGCGCTGTCGCCGACGGAACCGACGGCGGTGGTTCTGGTGCAGGGATATACCGGACAGAGTCTGCACTTGCTTCTTAATATCCACCGGCTGTTCAGTTTTCATTTCAAGCAGTATATCTTCGTGAGCGTGGGAACCATAGACTCGGGAACTTTCAAGGGGGTGAGCGAACTCGCCGCTCTGCGCAAGGCGATTGACGAGGAAGCGAGCCGGCTGGTTACGCTGACACGCTCCTACGGTTTGCGGGCCGAAGCCGTCACCGGCTACGCGATTGACTATCTGTCCGAAATCGAGCGGTTTTGTCTTGAGGTACATCAGAAATATCCGAAGGCAATGTTCTTCGCGGGGCGGCTTCTGTTCTGGAAGGACACGCTCTGGAATCGTCTCCTCCATAATGAAACTCCACTCGCGTTACAGCGGCGCTTGATGTTCCACGGACTGCAATTCGTAGTCCTCCCTATTCGACTTCAATAATCCGACTCCGAGCATGTTTGGCGAGAGCTTTCAGGATTCCCTGGGCGCGGAACTGGCCGCGATCCGCGACTCGGGATTGTATAAAGACGAACGCATCATCACCTCGCCGCAGGGTGCAGTTATCCGCGTGGCGCGGGGCGAGGTGCTCAATTTCTGCGCGAACAACTATCTCGGGCTGGGCGGCTATCCCGAGGTCATCGCCGCCGCCCAGAACGCCCTTGATCGCTGGGGCTACGGACTCAGCAGCGTGCGCTTCATTTGCGGCACGCAGGAGATTCACCGCGACCTCGAACGGAAAATCGCCGCGTTTCTCGGCACGGACGACGCCATTTTGTATTCGTCGTGCTTCGACGCGAACGGCGGAGTGTTCGAAGCGCTGATGCACGCGGAAGACGCCATCATCACGGATCAGCTCAATCACGCTTCGATCATTGACGGCATCCGCCTCAGCAAGGCGAAGCGCTACATCTATCGCCATCTCGACACGGACGATCTCGAGGAGCGGCTGATCGAGGCGCAAACGCAGCGCTTTCGATTGATCGTCACCGACGGGGTGTTTTCAATGGACGGTGACATCGCGCCGCTTGCGCGCATTTGCGAGCTGGCCGAAGACTACGACGCGCTGGTGATGGTGGACGATTCGCACGCCACCGGATTTGTGGGCGCGAGCGGTCGGGGAACGCCGGAACACTGCGGCGTCGCCGGGCGGGTGGACATCATCAGCTCGACGCTGGGCAAGGCGCTGGGCGGCGCGTCGGGCGGATTCGTGGCCGCGCATCAACGGATCGTGGACGTGCTGCGGCAGCGGTCGCGCCCCTATCTGTTTTCGAACACGTTGCCGCCGCCGATCGCCGCCACCGCGTTGACCGTGCTCGATCTGCTGGCCGGCAGTACGGCGCTGCGCGACCGTCTCGCAGAAAACACGCGCCATTTCCGCGCGGGCATTACGGCCGCCGGATTCGACGTGCGTCCGGGCGAACATCCGATCGTGCCGATCATGCTCTACGAGGCGGCGCTGGCGCAGACGATGGCGGCGCGGTTGCTCGATCACGGCATTTACGTGATCGGCTTTTTCTATCCGGTGGTGCCGCAGGGACAGGCGCGGATCCGCGTGCAGATTTCCGCCGCGCACGAGCGCGAACACCTCGATCGGGCGATCGAGGCGTTCACCAAAGTCGGACGCGAACTGGGCGTTATTTAGTAATCATTTTTCCGTGTTGAAACGAAACAGCCCGGCGATGCGCCGGGCTGTTCTGTTTAGGAAAACGCGAGCGGAAGTGTTTCATCTTTGCGCGCGCGCACGCGATTCGTGCGCAGCGCGGTGCGCTGTTTGGGCGGAAGCTTGCGCTCACACTTGGGGATTTCGATCAGCGCTTCCTGCCGGCCCAGCCCGCCGACGCGGCCGTGTTCAACGAACTCAGGATTGATCTCGAACAGAACATATCGGCGTTCCTGCCGGTCGCTGTGTGGGAGTTCCT
Organism: bacterium; assembly: GCA_028711875.1. Classification (GTDB taxonomy): domain Bacteria; phylum Electryoneota; class RPQS01; order RPQS01; family RPQS01; genus JAHJDG01. Next base: position 10,226 of record JAQTRJ010000032.1, read on the forward strand.
TGTGCATACACGCCAGACCGGTGCTGCCGGTTCCGGCGAACGGATCGAGCACAATCTCGTCGGGTTCCGTGCTTTTTTCGATAAGCTGACGCAGCAGTTCTTTCGGTTTCTGCGTAGCGTGACGGCGTTGCGCGGACGGCACGTTGTCGCAGGGGAGCACGTCCGATTCGCGCGTTCCGTTCAGCGCCCGCTTGCCTTTCACGGCGAAGACGATCATCTCGTACTGCGGCGCGTAGGCTCCGTTGAGATCGCCGCTGCCGTGATTGTTCTTGCGCCAGATCAGACAATTCTTGATTTGAAAACGGCGGCTGATCTCGCGGTAGAATTCGGGATACGTGTCGAACCGCGTAAAGCAGTAGAAGTGGCGATCGGGCTTGAGCACGCGGTACATTTGATCCACCCACTCGGCGAGCCAGTCGAGCCTGCCGTCGTTTTCGAATTTCGGCAGTTTGGGACGCGCGACGCGGCGGTTGGATTGGTAGTCAATTCCGTAGGGCGGATCGGTGAGCACCAAGTCCACGCACTCGTCGGGCAGCTTGCGCAACTCCTCGAAACAATCGCAGCAGTGAAACCTGTTTACGTAGTGATCGGGGATGTCCATGATGCCTCGGAGAGAGGGTCACTCGCGCGCCGCGGAGTGACCCGTGATTCTATAGACCGAACATGCTCTTGACGACGTATCCGGCGATCTGCGGATTTTCTTTCAGGCGACGCGTCGAATAGCCGTACCACGCTTCGCCGTAAGGGACGTAGACGCGCAGGCGATGACCGTCGGCCACGATCCGGTCGCGCAAATCGTGACGTACGCCCAGCAGCATTTGGAATTCGTACTGCTCGCGTTTCAATCCGTGTTTGCGGATTAAATCCATCGCCCGTTCCACCAGCACGGAATCGTGGGTGGCGATGCCGACGTAGGCTCCGGCGGCGAACATCGCATCGAGCAGCGCAACGTAGTTCGCGCGGACTTCCTCGCGGTCTTTGAAGGCGATGGCTTCCGGTTCGACGTAAATCCCCTTGCACAACCGGAAGTTTGACTTGCCGCCCGCCGTCAGCCTGGCGACGTCGCTCAGCGAACGGCGCAGATACGCCTGCAGCACGGTGCCCACGGGAAATTCGCGGCGGAATTCGTCGTAAATCTTCAGCGTTTCGTCGGTGTGCGGAGAATCTTCCATGTCAATCCGCACGAACATGCCGTGACCGGACGCGCATTCGATCACGCGGCGCAGCGTGCGGCGCACGAACTGCCCATCCACGTCCATCCCGAGCGCCGTCGGTTTGACGGAAATGTTGGCGTCCAATTTTTCCGCGGCGAGACGATCCAGCAGCCGAAGGTATTCGGCTGCGGCGCGCTCCGCCTCGGCCTGTTCGGACACAAACTCGCCGAGCACGTCCACGGTGGCCATCAATCCTTTATCATTGAGAGACCGCACGACGCGAACGGCGTCATCCAGTGTTTCGCCGGCGATGTACGGAGCCGCCACTTTGCCGACCAAATAGCGCGGCACCAGCGGCATCGCGGCCACCACCAGCCGATCAAAGAGACTCATTGCAGCAGCTTACGGTTAGAAGTTTCGTGATAAGGTAATCCCGACCGTTCCCGTTTCGGGAGACAGATCGGGCGAGACATCCAAGTGATAGAGTTGGGCGTCCACATAGGCATCGCCCATGGAAAGCAGCACCACACCCGCCAGCCACCACACCATCTTGTTGCGGTTGTTGCGATGGAATTTTTCGCGATAGAAATCGCCGCCCGTTTTGAAACGCATCATTT
>JAQTRJ010000033.1 GCA_028711875.1 bacterium
TTTCATGGCGCGCTCCAGATTAATATCTTCTTTGCGAATGCAGGATTCGGCCAGCACCACCGCCCGGTTGCTATGAACTTCGAAGAAACCGCCGGTGATGACGAAATCAAAGCTCTCGTCGGGATCGTCGAGATGGAGCCGTCCCGGACGCAGCCCCGCCATGAGCGGAGCGTGATCGGCGAGCACGCCGAAGTCGCCGCCGACGCCGGGCACGCGGACGTGAATGATCTCGCCTTCGAAGATCTTGCCGATCGGGCTGACGATCTCGATCGTGAACGGTTTGGCCATGCTACTTCTGCGCCGCCTCGTAATTTTTCACGGCTTCCTCGATGCCGCCGCACATATAGAAGCACTGCTCGGTGATGTGATCGTACTCGCCGTCGAGAATGCCCTTGAAGCCGCGCACGGTGTCGGCGATCTTCACGTAGGCTCCGGGACGGCCGGTAAACGCTTCGGCCACGTGGAACGGCTGCGACAGGAACTTCTGGATTTTCCGCGCGCGATCCACCGCCAGCTTGTCGTCGTCGGAGAGTTCGTCCATACCGAGAATGGCGATGATGTCCTGCAAATCTTTGTAGCGCTGAAGCGTCTGCTGCACGCGGCGGGCGGTGTTGTAGTGTTCTTCGCCCACGACCAGCGGATCGAGAATCCGCGACGTCGAATCGAGTGGATCCACCGCGGGATAAATGCCCAGCTCGGAAATTTTTCGCGACAGGACGGTGGTCGCGTCGAGATGGGCGAAGGTCGTGGCCGGCGCGGGATCGGTCAGGTCGTCGGCGGGAACGTAGATCGCCTGTACCGACGTGATCGAGCCTTTCTTGGTGGAGGTGATCCGCTCCTGCAGCGCGCCCATTTCGGTGGCCAGCGTCGGCTGATAGCCGACCGCCGACGGCATCCGGCCGAGCAGCGCGGAGACCTCGCTGCCAGCCTGCGTGAAGCGGAAAATGTTGTCAATGAACAGGAGCACGTCGCGGCCTTCCTCGTCGCGGAAGTATTCCGCCATGGTCAGACCGGTCAGCGCCACGCGCGAACGCGAGCCGGGCGGCTCGTTCATCTGCCCGAAGACCATCGTCACCTTCGAATTCTTGAGCGCGGTCTTATCCACTGCGCGCATGTCGAAGGATTTCTGATCGAAGTTCTTGCCGAAATCCATGACGCCGGACTCGACCATCTCGCGCAGCAGGTCGTTGCCTTCGCGGGTCCGCTCGCCGACTCCCGCGAACACGGAGATTCCGCCGTGTTCTTTGGCGATATTGTTGATGAGCTCGAGCAGAATCACGGTCTTGCCGACTCCCGCGCCTCCGAACAGGCCGATCTTTCCCCCCTTCGCGAACGGCTGAATAAGGTCAATGACCTTGATCCCGGTTTCGAGCACTTCCGAGGACGTATCGAGTTCGCTCATCGGCGGCGGCGGACGATGGATCGGAAAACGGACGTCGGCGTTGACCGGGCCGATTTCGTCAATCGGAGCGCCGACCACGTTCAGCAATCGGCCCAGCGTGGCCGGACCGACCGGAACGGAGATCGGCTGGCCCGTGCTCTCGACCTGCGTGCCGCGCGACAGTCCCTCAGTGGGATTCATCGAGACCGTGCGGACGGTGTTGTCGCCCAGATGCTGCTGGACTTCGAGCGTCACGACGTCCTCGCTGCCGGGCAGCCGGGTGTGGAGGGCGGAATAGAGCGGCGGCAGATTCCCCGAGGGAAATTCCACGTCCACCACCACTCCGATCACCTGTTTGACTGTTCCTGCGTTCATGCGTTCGGGAACCTATCTTGATTTCATTTTATTCCGACGATGATCCCTGTGCCAGCCGCCGGACAAGGCGCGCCTTATGTTCGGGGAGACGATTCGCGAACGGATGCTCGATCACGCATCGCACGACCTCCGCCGCATTGAGGCTGTCCCGTTCCAGAGTCGTTTCGAGATAATTCAACACAAGTTCCGGATCGGTCCGGCCGAGCGCGCGCAATGCGGCCGCATAGCTGGTGCGCACATAGTCCTGTTCGTCATCGAGCAGCGGATCGAGTACCGTCAGCAGCTGCGGACGAAACTCAGCGTGGCGGCGCGCGTAGCCGAGCAACGCCTGCGGGGCCGCGCGGCGGATGCGCTCCTCGGGATCGCCGACCCACGTCTCCACCACCTCGACGACGTACGCCAAGTGAAACTCGGCGGCGCCGTCGTGCTCTTCGAACACGTCGAAAACGCGAGCGGCCAGATCGCGCACTTCCCAATCGTCGTCGAGCAGCAGATGCCGCACCGGGTCCACCCAGACCGCCGGTTGAAAGCGCGCCACCCGATGAATGACGGCAACGGCCAACGCCCGCGTTTCGCGCGCTTCCGAAGAGATCAGCCGGAGCGCGACCTCGATGGCGGGCGCGGGAGTTTTTTCCAGCGCTTCGCCGACGGCCACACCGGCGGCGAACACCTCGGCGGGCGGATAGAGCGGAATTCCGGCGAGCCGGTCGTCGCACTGGGCGACGAAATCTTCGATCGCGGTCTGTCCCCCGGCGCACTGACCGGCCAGCGCGATCAGGCGCGCTCGATCAGACACGTTAGGCGTTGGCGCTGTCTCCGGCGGATTCGGAACTCTCCGTCGCGGGAGCGGAACTGAACGACGACGGCGGGATCGGGCGTTCCGGGCGTTCGATGCGGTCGCGCAGATCCTGCAAGTCAATGAAGTGCGACCCCACCGCCATGCGAAGTTCGGCGGCGATCCAGTTCTGCGTCGAGACGACGCAGATTTCCTTGCCCCGCGAGCGCAAGAGTTCGAGCGCGCGCTCGAAATCGCCGTCGCCGGAGAGCAGAATCACCTTATCGTAGTTTTCGATGGTATTGAACATGTCCATCACGATTTCCACGTCGAGGTTAGCCTTCTGCGTGGTCTCGCCGGTCTCGGAATCGTAGATGGTTTTCAATCCTTTCGTCCGCACGACGTAGCCGGCATAGGCCAGAAACCGCACGAAGTTCTCGTCGCGCGGATCGGGGGGCTGTTTCAGTCCCATGTACCAGTACGCGTCGGTCAGATCATCGTCGCCGCGCAGCACTTTGAGCAGCTTGGCCGGATCGAAAAACCAGCCCAGACCTTTTTTTTGTGTGTAGAACATGTTCGCGCCGTCCACGAAAATGGACACGCGTTTTTTCGCGAAAGGATAAGCCATTTGAATGTCATCCATTTCTGTTGTCGGTGTGCATCCGCTTCCGCGCGCCGGATATTGGCGCGCCCTGAATCATCATGTGCGTGAGTCGGTTATTGGAGTCCTTCGGCGCCGGCCACAATGTCGAGCAGCTCGCGGGTGATCGCCGCCTGCCGGGCTTTATTATAGGTCAGTGTGAGCGATTCGATGAGTTCCTGCGCGTTATTGGTGGCGTTCTCCATTGCCGTCATCCGCGCGCCCATCTCCGCCGCGAACGACTCGAGCAGGATTCGCCAGAGCTGGACTTTCACGAACAGCGGCAGAATCGCGTCAAGCACCTGCCCTTCCGACGGTTCGTAGATCACGTCGGAGGAAATCGCGTGCTCGTCGGCTTCGTCAGGCACGATCGGCAGCAGCTGCTCGACCACCACGTTTTGCTGAATGGCCGATTTGAATTCGTTGTAGACCACCAGAATCCGATCCATCGTTCCGGCGGAATAGTGGTCAATGATCTGATTGCCGAGGGCGACGGCGTGCGCGAAATCCAGCGTGTTGAAAAAGCCGGCCATTTTATGCACGGGATCCGCCCCGCGCCGCGTGAAGAATTCGGATCCGCGCCGGCCGACCGTGATCAGGCGCAGCGTGTAGACCTCGTTTTCCTCCATCAAACGCTGGGCGCGGCGAACAATCGAAGTGTTGAACGATCCGCATAATCCGCGGTCGCCGGTGACCACCACCAGTCCGACCTCGTGCAGCGGATTGACCTTCAGCAGCGGATGATGATCGCGGTCCACCTGCGCGGCCAATTCGCGGATCACCTGCCGCAACCGGAGCGCGTAGGGGCGCGCGGCCACGATATTTTCCTGCGCGCGCCGCAGTTTGGCGGCGGCGACCATTTTCATGACGCGCGTGATCTGCTGCGTGGACTGCACGCTGCGAATCCGACGTTTAATGGCCTTAAGACCGGACATCCGATTCCTTTACACTGAAGCCGAACGAGTTGCGTCCGCGGCGGGACGAAAACGATCTCCGATGAGCCGGCCGAACAGCAGCAGATTTCCCGCCAGTGGAAAACACGCGATGAGTCGGCCCGATCCGTGCGCACCGTACCACGGCAGCCAGCAGACGCCCATCAGAATCGCCGCCGCCGCCAGCAGCGCGCGTGAACCGATCCTTGGCGCGGGCGCCGTCACCCATCGCCATGCGATCACCGGCAGCAGCAAGAGCAGATGATGTTCCCACGAGATGGGCAGCGCAAGCAGAGCCACCGAGAGCCACAGTCCCGCCGCGGCGATTCCGTCGGCGCGCCGGTGCAATTCCGTGCAGAGCGCCGCCGCGAGCACGATCAGCGCGAGCAGTCTTCCCGCAGCGAACCATCCGGGATCGCTGGCGAAGCCGTAATCCATCACCGGCCAGTCTGTCAGCAGCCGCAGGAATCCCGCCAGCAGACTCTGATTTCCGTAGTACGCCGTTTGCGTGGAGCCGAGCGTCTTCAGAAACTCCACGTAGTCACGATGAACACTCGCGCCCAGTAGAATCCACGAAACCAGACCCAGCGCACCCCACAAGCCCGCCGTCGCCGCGACCCGCGCGAATCGGCGGCGAAAAAGCTCAGGAATTTCTACGAGCGGCAGAAACGGTTTCACGAACGACGCGGCGGCGACGGCGATGGGTCTCCACCACGACCGTCTCCGCTCCGCCGCGAGAATCCCCGCCCACAGGATCACGGCGATGAGCAAGCTGGTTTGTCCGAGCTGAATCGCGCGCGCCACCGGATAGCTGCCCAGCACCAGCGCGAAGATCAGCGCCGTGTCCGACGCGCGGCAGGGGCAAACGCGCATCACGAGCCGGCGAATGAGCAACGCGTAGAGCGCGGCCAGACCAAGCTGCATTATCCCCCACACGATCCGCCATGTTTCGGCTCCCGACTTCGCCAGCGGCGAAAGCAGAAAGGGAATCAGCGGCGGATAGAAACACCAGTTCGGTTCGCCTTTATCCCCCAGCGCGAGCAGATTTTTCGCATGGTGGGCGATCCACTCGTCATTGCGGTCGAAATCACGCCCCGGATAGATCAGACCGGCGTCTCCGCGCGAAAAGTCCAGCGCCAGCGATTGAATCGAAATCAGATCGGCGTTGCCGGGCGGCAGCGCCACGGCGAGAAATTGCGCGCCGGCCAGAATCAACAACGCCCACGACAGAGAGCGCGTCACGCGGCGGCGCTCCCACGCAGCGCCCGCCGCACGAGCCACACCCAAAACAGCAGCATGCCGAGGCTCTGGCTGCCGGAAGCAAGCTGCCCGAACAGATCGTCTCCGTAGAAACGCGTGAGTTTCATGGTGAAGAAGAACACCGCGGCGACCAGCCACGCCAGCCAAAACGGGCGATCGCCGTGCATCCACGTCTCGCGAATCGCCCAGGCCAGCGGCGGCAGCAGAATAATCCAATAATGTTCCCACATCACGGGCAGCGCGAGGTGCAATCCGGCCAAGAGCAACCCAAGCCCCAGCGTGGAGCGATGACTTTGCCACGACGCACGCGTCCCCCACAGCACGGCCAGCGTTCCCCCGAGAAACACCGTCAGAAAAACAATCTTCAGAGCGTCCAGGAGCGGAGTGGTGAACGGAATGACGTCAATCATCGGCCGCTGATAGACAACGCGCGCGAACCACGCCAGCGGAGACTGATTGCCGAAAAAGGGCTGCACCAGACCGGAGAACTCGCGCATGACTTCCCACCAGAGGCCATGCACACGAAATCCGAGCAGCGTCAGCGAGGCGGCATAGATTGCGATGACGGTTCCGATCCACCACGCGGCGGCGCGCGTTCGCTTGAGCAGAACCGGAATCGCGACGGCGGCCAGCGGAAAGACCTTGACCGCGCTGATAAATCCCGCCAAGAGCGCGCCGGGAATCTCGCGATTCCTCCGCAGCCAAAGCATGGCCGCCCAGAACGCGGCGAACAAGAGCGGCGTGATCTGGCCAAGCTTGATCGCCCGCGCCACGGGATAGGTTGCGAGCACGAGCGCAAGCGACCAGAGAAAACTTCGCCCCGTGCGTCCGGCTCCCGACAACGCGCGAATTTGCAGCGCAAGCACGGGGAGCAGAAACAGATTGATGACAAAGAGCGTGTTCCGCCACCACGCGGCCGGGAGATCCGAGATTGGCGAAAGCAGCGCGGCCACGAGCGGCGGATACATGAACGTGTTTGGATCGCCATCCGCCCCGAGCGCTTCCGCTGCCGGCCGCCGCGCCTGAACCCAATCGGAGTTCTTATGCAGCGGAGTGTACATCCATTCGGGCTGACCGCTTTTCCAGAAGTGTGCCCCGAGCTGATTGGGAAACAAGTCCACCATCCACAGCGGGAACGTCGAACGCTGCCAAAGGAATACTCCCAAAGCCAGCAACGCGATCAGCAGCCAATCGGGAGGAAACTTGCCGAATAATTTTCGCACAATGTTCCTCGTGCGGCCGCGCGGTTATTTCTTCCAGCCCGCTTTGAATTCCCTGACCAGCGCCGCCAGTTTCTCTTCGAGGCTGCTCTCGAGCGTTTTTTTCTGCGCGATTTCGTCGAGCGCGCTCTTGCCCGCGCTGCGCAGGTGCTTCATAACGTCGGCTTCGAAGTCTTTGACGTCATTGAGCGGAATATCGTCGAAGTAGCCGCGCGTGGCGATCCAGAGAATCGCCACCTGCTCCTCGACCGGCCAGGGTTTGAAGAGTCCCTGCTTGAGCACTTCGGTCAGACGCTGTCCGCGCGTGAGCTGCGCCAGCGTGGCCTTGTCCAGATCGGAGCCGAACTGCGCGAACGCGGCCAGTTCGCGATATTGCGCGAGATCGAGCCGGAGCGATCCGCCAACCTGCCGCATCGCCTTGATCTGCGCCTTGCCGCCGACGCGCGACACGGAAATTCCCACGTTGATGGCCGGACGAATTCCCGAATAGAACAGCTCCGATTCGAGGAAAATCTGTCCGTCGGTGATCGAAATCACGTTGGTGGGAATATAGGCAGAAACATCACCAGCCTGAGTTTCGATAATCGGCAGCGCGGTCAGCGATCCGCCGCCTAAGGTATCGTTCAGTTTGGCGGCGCGCTCGAGCAGACGGGAATGCAAATAGAAGATGTCTCCGGGATACGCTTCGCGGCCGGGCGGACGGCGCAGCAAGAGCGAGAGCTGACGATAGGCCCACGCGTGTTTGGTGAGGTCGTCGTAGATACACACGGCGTGGCGTTTGTTGTCGCGGAAGAATTCGCCCATGGCGCAGCCCGCAAAGGGAGCGAGAAACTGAATCGGCGCGGGTTCAACGGCCGTGGATGACACGACGATGGTGTGCTCCATCGCGCCGTGTTCCTCGAGCGTCTTGACCACCTTCGCCACGGTGGACCCTTTCTGACCGATGGCGACGTAGATACAGATAACGCCGGCGCCCTTCTGATTGATGATCGTATCCACGGCGATGGACGTCTTGCCGGTCTGACGGTCGCCGATAATCAGCTCGCGCTGGCCGCGGCCGATGGGAATCATCGAGTCAATCGCCTTGATCCCGGTTTGCAGCGGTTCTTTCACCGGCTGCCGCGTGACCACGCTGGTGGCCAGCCGTTCCACTGGATAGAACTCTTTGGTGCGGATCGGGCCGCGTCCGTCCAGCGGCACACCGAGCGGATTGACCACGCGCCCGACGAGTTCGTCGCCGACCGGCACCTGAACCACGCGGCCGGTGCGTTTGGCCACCGAGCCTTCTTCGATGGTCGCGTCGCTGCCGAACAGCGCGCAACCGACGTTGTCCTCTTCGAGGTTAAGCGCCATGCCGATCACGCCGCCGGCGAACTCGACCATCTCGCCACACATAACCTTGTCGAGACCATAGACGCGCGTGATGCCGTCGCCGACGTACACCACGCGGCCGACTTCATCCACCGACGAGAGCGATTGATAATCGGCGATCTGGTCGCGCAGAATCGAGGTGATTTCTTCGGGTCGAATTTTCATGGAAGAGACCGTTCCCTTCGGGGATTACTGAGACAACGTGAAATCCGCCAGCGCCAGCGTCGCGCGCAGATTGTCGAGTTTGCGGGCCAGCGAGCCGTCGAAGACGCGGTCGGGCCACTCCACCACCAGTCCACCGAGCAATTGCGGATCTTCGCTCCACGTCACCCGCGGGATTTTTCCGCTGCGCTGCTTCAGATGAGCGACGATGGTTTGCCTCATCGGCTCGGCGACCGGGACGGCCGTAGTGACGCGAATGTCCACTTCGCCGCGCTGCTGCCGCCAGAGCCGGTCGAAGTGCGGACTGAGTTCCTGAAGAATCTCCAAACGGCGCTTTTCGAGCAACAGATCGAGGAAATCGCGGGTGAGCGGCTGCGCATGGGCGCGATCGGCCAGCGCATGCAGCAGCGCTTTCACCCGAGCGCGAGACAGGCGGGGATTGAGCGCGAGCTGCGCGAATTCGGGATGCTCGTCCCAGGCGGCGGTGATCGCGCTCAAATCAGCCTGCACCTCCGCGAGCGCGTTCGCCTTTGCGGCGACTTCGAACAGCGCCTTCGCATAGCGGTGCGTCAGAGCGTTCGAAACGCGTCTCACCGATCCTCCTTGAGCGCATCGAGAATGAGCCGTTCGTGTTCCTTCGGATCCACGGCGCGCTGGAGCAGCCGCGAAGCGGCCCGCACCGTCAGATCGGCCACGTGCCTCTTGAGTTCGATCCGCGCGGATTCGGAATCCCGTTCGATCTCGCTCTTGGCCCGTTCGATCATCTTGAGCGAGAGGTCCTTGCTTTCGGTGCGGGCGGTTTCGAGCACGCGGCCGGCGGACTCCTGCGCTTTTTGGATGATCTCGGCCGCCTCTTTTTTCGCGTTGGCCATCGCGGCTTCGTACTCCGCCAGCAACTGCGACGACCGCTCGCGTTCGGCGCGAGCGGTTTCGAGATCGCGGCGAATGGAGTCCTCGCGCGCCTTCAATCCGGAGAGAATCGGCTTCCATCCGAACTTTCCGATCAGCCAGGCGACCACGAGAAACGTGGCGATCGTCCAGAGTACGGAACCCGGCTCAATGCTGAGAACTTGTTGAAATCCCATAGTGAGGTGTCCGGCATCCGCAGGGGATGCGCCTGGCTACTTGGTCCAGATGAGAAGAAGAATGAGAAACGAAAACAGCGCCGCTCCTTCGACGAGGCCGGCCATTACCAGCGCCGCGCCCTGAATCTTCCCGGCGGCTTCGGGTTGCCGCGCGATGGCTTCCATCGCCGAGCTGCCGATTTTTCCGATACCGAAACCGGCGCCCAGAGCGAACATACCCGCGCCGATTGCCGCACCGAGAAGGGGAAGTCCTAATTCCATAACCGATCCACTCCGCTTTAGAGATTGACGTCCGAGGAGACTATGTTGAATTCGTTTTTCGATCAATGCGCCGGATGCATGGCCAGTCCCACGAACACGGCGGTGAGAATACAGAAAATGTACGCTTGAATCAGCGCCACCAGAATCTCGAGCAAGGTCACGAACACGGCAATCGCCACCGACGGCACCGCGAACAGCGGACTGACGATCAGCGTCAGCACGACGGCGATCACGGCGTGCCCGGCCAGCATGTTGGCAAAGAGACGAATCGTGAGCGCGAACGGCCGAATCAGGAAGCTCGCAATCTCCACGACCACCATCAGCGGCATCAGCCAGAGCGGCACGCCGGGCGGCGTGAATTCGGCCAGAAATCCGAGCACACCATTCTGCCGAACGCCCATGCCGATCACCAGCCCGAGCGTGCACAGCGCGAGTCCGGCGGTCACGTTGAGATTGCCGGTGGAAGTCGTTCCCCACGGCAGAAGGCCGAGCAGATTGGAGAAGAAGATGCAGGTGAAGAGGCTGAGGAAATAAGGCAGGAGGGCGTCGGCGCGTCCGTGGAGATTGGGGCGCAGGACTTCGTCACGCAGGAAAACGATGAGCACTTCGAGCGTGTTGCGCAGGCCGGTGGGGACGGTGGTCTTCTGCCGCCCCGCCGCCACAGCCACGATGAACACCAACAGCATGGCGATCAGCCACCACACCTGATGCTTGGTGATGAGCCGCAGCGGGCCGATCTGCGTCGTCGGCAGATGGATCACGAAACCGAACAGCTCCATCTCGTCGCCGTCCACGAGGTGATGGGAGAGAGACTCGATGATGAGCGCTCCGATTCCCTCTTCGTGCTCCGCGCCGTGCCCGGCCGCTTCCGCCGGGGCCGCCGCGTGTCCCGCATCCTCCTCCGCCAGAACGAGGCTTCCGCCGACCACCAGAATCAGAAATAGGATGATGCCGAATCGTCTCACAAAACCGCTACGCTTTTCTGAGTACAAGGTTCTCAAGAAGAAAAATGATGAAATAGGCGACGGCCACGCCGATCACCGTGGGAATGCGGGCAATTGAAGTTTCCGTGAATAGAAAATAGAGCGCGGCGCAGATCACCACAAACCGGATTGCCAGTCCGACTCCCCACAGTTTCAGCTTGGTCTTCATGTCGGAACGGCGTCCGCCGAGCTGCAAGAGCACCGCCGGCGCCGCCGCGGCCGCGGAGATCAGCACTCCGATCAGAAAACCGATCACGGCCGTTCTCCCGTCTCCGATTCGTGCCGCTTCGATTGTTCGGCGCGGCGATCCGCCTCCTTCAACCGCAGATAGGTGGTATAGAGGATGCCAAACAGCCCCAGAGTCGCGCCGAGAGCCATGAGAATTGGAAACGTGTGCAGCAGGGAATCCAGCCACCAGCCGATGCCGCCGAGAATCGCCGTGGTGCCAACGATGGTGATTCCGATTTGCAGCGGATCATTTAGATCGCGCCCGGCGCCGGGAGCATCAGCCGATAACGGCTCGTTCGGCTTTCGGGGAGGTCGCATGTTCGGATTCCCGCTCGACCGGTCGCGCGATAGGACGGGACACTCCGCCCATGTTGGACTGGCCGCGGAAGGTCGCTCCTTCGGCGATGGACAGACGGCTGGTGTGCAGATCGCCTTCGATCTGGGCCGTGCTGTCGAGCGCGATTTTACCGCGCGCGGTGAGCGTGCCCTTGACCTTGCCGGCCACGATGATGTCTTCTCCCGACACATTTCCTTCCACCACGCCGTTCGCGCCGATGGTTACGGTTTTCGCTGACGAGAGATCACCGACCACGGAACCGTCCACGCGGATCGGGCCTTGCGTTCGGACCGAGCCGCGGATTTCCGTGTCGCGGGCAAGCAGCGTCGAAATGTCCGCGCCTTGAGCGGCGCGGGACTGGGATGTACCCCATTTGCTCATAGATGAATCCTCTGATATTACGGCGGCAGGCTGGTTTCACGGCATGCGGGCCAGGAGCGAGGCGGGATTCACGGGCACTCCATCCTGCCAGACTTCGAAATGAAGGTGGGGAGCCGTACTGACTCCGGAGTTGCCGACGAGAGCGACCGGCTCTCCCTGCCGCACGCGCTGGCCAAGCCGCGCCAGCAGTAGTTGATTGTGTCCGTAAAATGTGGTGTAGCCCGAACGATGGGCCAGCACGATGAGATGCCCGTAGCGGTAGGTCCAGTCGGAGAACAGAACCAGTCCGTCCGCCGCCGCCAGCACCGGCGTTCCCTCCTGCGCGGCGATGTCAAGACCGTGATGGGCGAGTAGGTTGTCCAATCCGACGGGAGAAAAACGACTGGTGACGTACCCCTTGACCGGAGGGAGCGTGGGCACGTCCATGGCCGTGAATGAGGCTTTCCCGATTCCCCGGGCATCCGCCACGGGATTGGCGGTGACCGGAGCGATCTCGGCGGGCGCAACCGCACTCTGTGACGGATCGCTGTGGATGCGGGCC
>JAQTRJ010000034.1 GCA_028711875.1 bacterium
TGATAAAATCCGCATTGGATTTCGCTCGATGAGCCTCGCGATGTTGCGCACCGACAGAAGTTCCACTTCGCAAGAATTGCCTACCAATCACCTGTGCGGTAGTAGTTTTCGGCAGTGATCCATAGAGACGGATAATCCGTAGTGCATAATCCCGCGTGCGTTCCCGTAGAGTGAAATTCTTGTCTTCCATCACACTCACGCTCGCCTTTTATCGCTCATCGTTCATCGCTTATCGCTTCTTGATACTCAGAGCGAGTTGTTCTTTGTCGGAACTCATCGGCGCGGGCGGAACGAAGCATTTGCGGCAGCGCGGTTCGTAGGCTTCGCGCGCGCCGACCAGCACCCGCTCAGTGGATTCCACGATCCGCTGCGTGTGTTTGGCGGGATTGCCGCACTGCATGCAGATGGCGAGAGTTTTATCAATGTATTCGGCAACGCAGAGAAGTTGCGGGATGGGTTCGAAGGGCATGCCGCGATAGTCCGTGTCGAGACCAGCGATGATCACGCGTTTGCCCTCGTCCGCGAGCTGCTGCACGACCTCCACCAGATTCAGTCCGAGAAACTGCGCTTCGTCCACGCCCACCACGTCGGCGTCGCGCGCATAGTCGAGAATTTCGTAGGGCGATTCAATCAGCCGCGACGGAATCACCAGCCGCGAGTGGCTGACGATTTCGGTTTTCGCGTAGCGCTGGTCAATCTGCGGCTTGAAAATCTCGACGTGCTGCCGCGCGATCTGCGCGCGCACCAGCCGGCGGATCAGTTCTTCGGTCTTGCCCGAGAACATCGGCCCGCAGATCACTTCAATCCATCCGGTATTGCGAGGAGAAGGATGCATGAAGAAAATCCGAAATCAGAAATTGGAAATCAGAAATGAGATCATTGTAGGGTGAGACTGCGTCCGCCGACTTTTCAACAAAACTCCCGCCGGTCTCCGACCGTTTGATAATCTCACGCTCGCGGCGGCAGGCGTCTTCTGTCTTCGCCTGCCCCGCTTTCCGAATCTGGCCGGGCACGCGAAAATCGGAGGACACGTGCCTCGGCGGTACACTACGCTGCCTCGAACTTTGGAGCGAAGTACCTCATGATGAATTCGCGTGTGAAACGCAGAAAGTCTTCCACGCGTGGCTTGTCAACCTCATCATATTTGCCATGCGCTGCATTGTTCCGAAGTTGACCATAGGCTGATATCTGGCGAAAAGTCACAGCATCATAAGCACTCGCCTTGTGCAATCGCTGATTGAATTCATTCATGCTCGGCTTAGGCACCTGTTCACCCTTATATTGAACTTCCCACATCGTCCTTAGTGTTGACTCCATGGCGCCACCGACCAGCACACATGCCGCAACGTGATAGTCATTGAGAAGTAAGTGTTCTGCCTGATCGAGAATATCGGCCATAGAATCAGCAGTTGCCACAATTCTCGGATGAATCAAAAGACCGTTGGCAAAGTCCCGTTTTGCAGCCTTTAAAATACCAAGAAGAACATCAGGAAAAAGGTCTCTGCCGAGGCACATCCTATCAAGCAGCAATAGGTAGGTTTCAGAGTTCAGATAGGTAAAAAAGACCCGTGCAGATGCTGCTATGCTGGCGTAATCAACCGTGAGTTTAGATGCCACAATTTTCCCTACATCACGAAAGGGCATATAGTCAGCAAGCAGTTGCTCAGCCTCGGCGATTAGAAGATCGTTGATGCGTACAAGTTCGCTTATCTTCACGAAAGTAGTCTCTATGTTGGTATTTAGAATTACGCAAGTAGCCCTAGCTGCACCGTATTGTCGGGATAACCAATCAGGGTGACTCTGGAGAGCCACCACCGGGTGACAAAATGGCCAACGTAACTGAACTTATGTCCACCATTGTCCACCATTTTGTTGACGTCAACAAAATGATCTTTGTAACCACCTGCAAACTCCTGTTCGCATCTGCTCGGGCACAGCATGTCGTGCCCCTACCCCCCTTTCATCCCCCCTTAGGATAAGGGGGGAAAGTAGGGAGTCACATCATCGCCAAATAGTCTTCCCGCACGGGCGAGAAGACCTCGATCACCGCCGTCTCTTCGAGCGCCTCGGCGGAGTGCGGGACGTTCGAGGCGATGTTCCAACTGTCACCGGGCTTCGCGATGAGGATTTCGCCGTCCACGTCAAACCGCAGCGCGCCCTTTACCACATAGCCGGTCTGCTCGTGCGGATGCTTGTGCATGGGAACCTTCGCCCCCTTCACAAACTTGACTTCGGTGAAGTGCATGCGCTCGCCGTGGACGAGCGTCTTCAGCCGCACGCCCGGGAGCAGTTCATGATAGCCGTCGGGATTGGCGGTGTAGAACATGGTTGTCTCGCAGTATCGTTCACGTCGAAAATCGCGCACAGCAGTGCGGCACTACGAAGCAACCCCCCTTGATCCCCCCGCAAGCGGAGGGAGAGAAGAGCGCATATCCATGCGGCGCTACGAAGAGAAAATCGCGCACAGCAGTGCGGCGCCACGAAGACTTCATCCTTTCAAGAGATCGCGCACCTTCGTCACCAGCATGTCCACGCCGACCGCGTTTAGCCCGCCCTGCGGAATGATGATGTCGGCGTAGCGCTTGAACGGATCCACGAACTGCTCGTGCATCGGCCGCACCTGTTTTTCATACTGCTCGAGCACCGCCTGTAAATTGCGGCCGCGCTCGGCGATGTCGCGGCGGATGCGGCGCGCGAGGCGGATGTCGGCATCGGTTTCCACGAACACGCGAATGTCCATGAGGTCGCGCAGCCGCGCGTCCTCGAACACCAGAATCCCGTCGAGAAAGATCACCGCCCGCGGATGAATCTCCTGCACCGTGTCCGAGCGCGTGTGATGCGTGTAATCGTATTCCGGCATCTGCACCGGCCGCCCGGCCAGAAGCTCGTGCAGATGAGCGAGCAACAGATCGTTGTCGAAGGCGTTGGGATGGTCGAAGTTCACCAGATGACGCTCGGCCAGCGGAATGTGCGAAAGGTCGCGGTAGTAGCTGTCCTGCTCGATGATGAGCATCTTGTCCGGCCCGAGCGCGGCTTCCACCGAGCGCGCGACCAGCGTTTTCCCGCTGCCGCTGCCGCCGCAAATGCCGATCAGGTGATAGCCCGTGCGTCGCGCGGTGCGCGCGCCGGGCGGAGGAGAGTAGGTCGAGGTGGGCATGAGTTTATTTCAGAAATTCCGATGAGAAGGGTCGCGGCAGAAGATCGGCCAGACGGGTGGTTTCCCACATGCCCGGCTCGCGCGAAAGCAGGATTTCCACGTCGGGCGCGTAATCCTGAAGCAACTGGCGGCAGGCTCCGCACGGTACGGGCGTGAATCGTCCCTCGGCGGCGATGGCAATACGCACAAACGGCCCGCGTTCGCCCTCGGAAATCGCTTTGAACAGAGCCACGCGCTCGGCGCAGATCGAGAGGCCATAGGAACTCGATTCCACATTGGCCCCGCTGAAAACCGCGCCCGATTGGCAAAGCAGCGCCGCGCCCACACGGTAGCCGCTGTAATTTGCCGCCGCCTGCTGCCGGGCTGCCCAAGCCGCTGAGACCAAGTCAAGGTTTGTCATAAGGAAAGACCGGAATCATAAACTTTGTCTGGCAATGTAGTAAAATCAAGGGGGAAACACAACCATACCGTATGACCGCGGCGGTCGCTTGATCCCGCCCGGAATTGACGGGCGCAGGGCAGTCGCAAGCGGTTGCCTCGCGCCGTTTATAACACAACGGCTCGGCGAAATCACCGAGCCGCTGAGAAGTCAACCTTGATTTCGCCTCTTATCCGAGGCTGAAAACCTCGCGCCGCCCATCGCGGGACACAGCCTCGAGTTCATAGGCTGCTTCCGGTCCGGCCTCGCGATCCAGATAGCGGTAGTCCCCGAACCGGGCGGCTCCGCCATGTCCCCGGAAGGTGGCCACGCGGAGGCGATTCTCCTGTTCCACTCGAAACAGGCTGAAATGGGCCACATCCACTTCTCCGAAGCTGGTCCAGTGAATCGCCGATCCGTTCGGCCCGCGCCGAACAGCCGATTCCGTCAGCTCAACGGCCCGATGCTCGGGGACGCGAACGGTCAGCAGATACGGCCCGCAGTGGTCGTTGTAGCCGCCGACGAACAAGCGATAGTCCCCGGTTTCCAACCCCGTGAGCGTCGCCCGCTCGGTCCATCCGGCGGGCTGTTCATCGCCAGCCGCCCGGCAGCGGCCGCGCCCATCATAAAAGGCGAAACTCAGATCGAGAAACTGATCGCGCGCTTCGAGTTCAATTTGCAGCATATCGGCTGGGCCATCGAGAAAAATCCGATATTCCCGGACTTCGCTGCCGGAAAGCATGCCCGTGCAGCCCGATAAGTCAGCGCACTGGCTGCTTTCGCACGTATTATCGAAGACAACAAAAGGCAGATCATGAATTTCCACTGGGGGAAGGGAATCTCCGCCGGCCGGGACTGCCCAACCGGTATGAGGAGATGTTGCCGCAGAGAGGACGGGAATGCCCTGGTTCAAATGCCGTGCTTGGTGGAGAAGCACACTCAGGATCACCAGCGAGCAGGCACAGATAGCGATTACTATGGCTCGATTTTTCATGACTTTTCGAAACGGAGTGAAGAGCAAGTTCGACCCAGTGCGGAAAGGAGCCAACAGCCTAAGTCGGCTAAGTAGGCTTCCTATACAAGATACAACCCAGATTGGGAAAAGTCAAGAAAAATTCAAATATAACAATACTTTAAGTAAATAATACTGTTGTTATAACATTTTCTATAGGCCACTTGGGAAATCAGTCGCAACCGATTTTACGTAACAATCGGGAATTCGGAACTCGATCGAACAAGGCAATCTCCGCAGGGTCAAGACAGTGCAGTTATCCTTGACTTTGCCCGGCGGAAATTGTAGATTGTCATTTTCCGGTAATTGAGGTTTCTTAACAATTTATGCGACTTGCCATCCTCACCAGCGGCGGCGACTGCCCCGGCCTGAATGCCGTCATTCGTGCCGTGGTGCGCACCGCTACCGATCGCCATGGCTGGGAATGCGTCGGAATTAAATACGGCTGGAAGGGACTTGCGACCGGCGAGATGATTCCGCTCCCAACGCAGGCCGTATCGGGAATTCTCTATCGCGGCGGAACGATCCTCGGCACTTCGCGCTTCAATCCGGCTAAGGATAAAGAGACCACTGCGCGGATTCTCGAGAATCTCGTGCTCCATCAGATCGGCGGAGTGATCTGCATCGGCGGCGACGGGACGCTGCGCGCGAGTCATGAGATCGCGAAGCTCGGGGTGAACATCGTAGGGGTGCCGAAGACGATTGACAACGACATCGCCGCCACCGACGTGACCTTCGGTTTTCAGACCGCCGTGCAGATCGTCACCGATGCGATTGATCGCCTGCACTCGACCGCGGAGTCGCACAACCGGATCATGATCCTTGAAACGATGGGCCGCAACACCGGCTGGATCGCGCTCGCGGCAGGACTCGCGGGCGGCGCGGACCTGATTCTGATTCCCGAACGACCTTTCAGCTACGAGAAAATCTGTGAGATGCTGGTCAAGCGTCACGAGCGGAAATCGTTTTCCATCGTGGTCGTGGCGGAGGGCGCGTTTCCCGAGGGCGGCAAGCCGGTGGACATCGGCGAACTCGACGCGTTCGGCCGGCCCCGTCTCGGCGGCATCGGCTTTGAACTCGCGCGCGAGATCGAGGCGCGCACGAAGATCGAATCGCGCGTGACCGTGCTTGGCTACGTGCAGCGGGGCGGCACGCCGGTGGCTTACGATCGGATTTTGGCCACGCGCTTTGGAGTGGCGGCGGTGGAAGCCGCTTACAACAGGCAATTCGATTGCTTCATCGCGCTGAAGGGCGAAGACCTCGTTCCCGTCCCCATCGCCGACGGCACCGGCAAAACCAAAACCGCCGACGAGAAATTGTTCGAAGTGGCGAAGCTGTTTTTCGGATGATCATCTGCCAGAAGAGAATAACCGGAGACCCCCATGCCCTCAATTGAAGAATCCCTGCCTGAACTGGTCGGAGCGGTGGCCGAGTGTTTCGACTGGGAGGATTTCGAAGACGCCGACGTCGAGCTGGAGATCCTCGAGAGCGACGACGTACCCTATCCCTACTGCGACGTTCTGCGCGAGGACACCGGCGAGATCTTCCGCATGTTCGTGACCGCCGAGCCGCTCGATCTGAATCTGGCCGTGCCCGATCACTTCCTGCTGTTCCATAATCTCGAAGAGGAATTCGAGGAGCAGGTGACCGAAGCGGTGCTGTGCTGGTGCGCGGCGGGCGAGGAAGATTTCTGGTTCGTCCATCGCACCGAAGACGGCGAAATCGGTCTGTTTCACTCCGACCTCAGCCTCGACGAGGAATTCGAGGACGAGGAGGGAGAGGAGACTGAGGAAGTCTGAGACGCTGTCGGGCGCATCGTGATGCGCCCCTGCGAAAAAAAATCAACGAACAAATCACATAGCGGAGAGCATTCGATCATGGCCATTCGCATTGCCATCAACGGATTCGGCCGCATCGGACGGCTGGTCTATCGCGGACTGTATAAGGATCCGCGCTTCGACGTCGTCGCGGTCAATGACATCACGGACGCGAAAACGCTCGCGCATCTCCTGAAGTACGACACCACCCACGGCCGCTTTCCCGACAAAGTGGAACTCATGGAAGGCGGATTCAAAGTTGCGGGCAAGGATGAACTTAAAGTGCTTGCCGAAAAAGACCCGACCAAGCTGCCGTGGAAGGAGATGAAGGTGGACATCGTTCTCGAGTCCACCGGCGCGAAAGCCTTCCGCGACCGCAAGGGCATCCAGCAGCACATGAATTGCGGCGCGAAGAAAGTGTTGCTGACCGTGCCCTCGAAGGACGAGATTGACGCGACTATCGTCTTCGGCATCAACGATCACGAACTCAAGCCCGAACACAAGCTGGTCTCGAACGCGTCGTGCACGACGAATTGCGTCGCGCCGATGGCGAAAATTCTCCACGACAACTTCGGCCTCGAATACGGCTTCATGACCACGGTGCACGCCTACACGAACGATCAGCGCGTGCTCGACGCTCCGCACAGCGATCTGCGCCGTGCCCGCACCGCCGCCAATAGCATCATTCCCACGACCACCGGCGCGGCCCGCACCGTCGGGAAAATTCTCAAGGAACTCAAAGGCAAACTCGACGGCTGCTCGCTGCGCGTGCCGGTGATTGACGGCTCGATCACCGACCTCGTCGCCACCGTCCACAAGGACGTGACCATCGAATCCGTGAACGCCGCCTTCAAGAAGGCCGCCGATGGTCCGCTGAAGGGCGTGCTCGAATACACCGAGGACGAAATCGTCTCGAGCGACGTCATCGGCAATCCGCACTCGTGCATTTTCGATTCCAAGAGCACGATGACGCTCGGCCCGCGGATGGTGAAAATCCTCGGCTGGTACGACAACGAGTGGGGCTATTCCATGCGCTGCGTGGATCTCTTAAACAAGATGCAGGTCGGTCTGTAAGGAGACGCCATCGCCAACGCGAGCAAGCTATCGCGCAAGAAACCGCGCGCGGAAACCGACGACTCCTATCGGGCCGCGCGCGCCGCGCTGGGAAAAATCTGGGACGAGTCCGGCTTCGGCGGCGGACAATCGTTCGCGGTGATTGCGGAGAACATCGAGTCCCGTTTTGTGCAATCGATCAAACGCATCACCGCCAACGATATCGCCTACGTGATCGGAACGCGCGGCGACCGCTGTGTGCGCTGGTTTCAAACAAGCACTCCGTCCTGGGCGCAGGCGCTCGTCCCGCAGCTCAAGTTGCTGCTCGCCATGTTGCGCGACAGCATGTCCGGGCAGTTTCAGCTTTCGTGGGCGGACATGTCGGCGATCACGGCCACGCTGCTCTATATCGGCAATCCGTTCGACGTGCTGCCGAACTCGCTGCCCGAGGTCGGACACCTCGACGACGCGCTGGTGGTCGCGTTGTGCGTGTCCACCGTTCGCAAGGATCTGCGCCGCTATGCGCTGGCCCGCGGCGCGCAGCTTGGAGACGTGGAGATTTTGGTGACGCCCGAGTCCTCGGGATCGTCGTCTTAATCGAGCAGGGAGGGTAATATGACGGCCCTTGCTTGGCGAATCGCCGCGCGATCTGTCGCGGCCGGTTTGCTCGTGCTGATTCCGCTGTGTCTGACGGCAGAGACTGCGTTCGCTCCGCCCGCCGACGCCCGTATTCAAACGGTGAGCGGCGCTCGGTGTTACTCGGGGGAAGTATTTCTGGCGTCGCCTGCGGACACGCTGGCGCTGGCCGCGCTCGGATTTTCGCAGTTCGAGTTTCGCGGCCGTTCGGTGCGGACGGTGAAATATGGAGCCGTCTGGCGAACCGACGCCGATTTGAGCAAGCTGCCCGCTTCGGTCAGCGGCGTGACCTACGATGAAGTCGTCGTCGCCTTGCCGCGCGATGTGGCGGCCGCTTCGGAGATTTCTTCGGTGGAGGATTTGGACGCCGCTCTGCAGCAGGCGCGCGAGCCGCGGGCGGAAACCGGTCCGACTGTCATGCGCAAGTATTATGTGACTCCCGACGGCCGGTTCATTCCCATCGAGCGAGTGCGGAGCACATTTGTGAACGCGCCGGTCGAGCCGACCAGACGCTCTTCCGAGGACTTCGAGCGCGAAGACCTCATGAACAAAGGCGCGTTCATCACCTCGCCGTCGGATCACCATCCGTTCCGACGGAAAGAAAATGTTGGCTGGAGCGATCCCGACATCACCGGCACATATCGCGTGACGCCGGTCGAGAAGGGGAATTTCCATAAGAAGGAGAATGTCGGCAAGCGCGATCCCGCGACCTGCGGGGATTTCCAGATCACACCATACTCGACTCTGAAAGACTGCGGCATCGGCTCCACGAACTGGTACAAGAAACCCTCCGGCACGGGCAGTTTTGGTTTCGGCCCGTCAAGCTATCGGTCGCCCGGCGTCGGCTATCGCAGTTTTCCGGTTAGCTATCCTGAGCAGTACCGCCCGACGATTCGCGTGCAGGGCAGCCGGAGGTGAGGATTTGAGGTCACAAATTGTGACCACAAGAGAGTTGCTGGTGTAGCGCACTTTCTAACCTTGTCATCCTTGAACCCCGCCCGCGAAAAATCTTGTGAAGAAAAGAGAAAGCGCAGTCGGGCGGGTGAAGGATCACTCGGAGAATTTCCGTGTCGAGCTACTACGTTTACATTCTTGCGAGCGTTTCTTATCGCCTCTATATCGGCATGACCAACGACCTTCGACGCCGCGTTTACCAGCACAAGAATAAACTGATCGAAGGCTTCGCCACCAAATACAACATCAACCGCCTCGTTTATTTCGAAGAGACCTCCGACGTCCGCTCCGCCATCGCGCGCGAAAAGCAGCTCAAGGGCTGGCTGCGGTTTCGGAAGTACAAGCTCATTGAATCCATGAATCCGCAGTGGCGCGATCTTGCGGTGGACTGGTTCACCGAGGAAGCAATTCCCGAGCGATCCTTCACCCCGCGCGAGGCAGAGAATCACACTTAGTGCAAAATCCACGCGCGCGGGGTTCAAGGATGACAGTCGGTAGGTATTCCTTGAAGAACGGACATTATACTCGAACAGAAGTATATTAGGGCGGAGGTTTCGAGATCGTACAACTGGTATTCTCCACCACGATTTTACCGTTGTCATCCTTGAACCCCGCCCGCGAAAAGTGTGGCGAAGAAAAGAGGGAATTTCCTCGGGCGGGGTGAAGGATCGCTCTGAGGATCGAGTGACAAGCATTCTCCAACAATCCATCTCCCATACGTTTCAACCATGAACAAACTCACTCTCGATGACGTTGACCTAAGCGGCAAGCGTGTTTTGGTGCGCGTGGATTTCAACGTGCCGCTTGACGAAGGCAAGGTCACGGACGACACGCGCATTCGCGAAAGCCTGCCCACGATTAAGAAGATCATCGCGGCGGGTGGCAAGTGCATTCTCATGAGCCACCTCGGCCGGCCCAAGGGCAAGCGGGCCATCGAATTCAGCCTGAATCCCGCGGCGCAAAGGCTCTCCGAGCTTCTCAAGCAGCCCGTCATCATGGCCCCCGACTGCATCGGCGATGAAGTCGAGCGGGTGGTGAAGAAGATGACGCCGGGGCAGGTGATGATGCTCGAAAACGTCCGCTTCTATGCCGAAGAGGAAAAAAACGATCCCGACTTCGCCGCGAAGCTCGCGCGGCTGGGAGATATTTACGTCAACGACGCGTTCGGCAGCGCGCACCGCGCTCACGCTTCCACGGAAGGAGTGACGCAGTGCATCAAGCCTGCCGTAGCCGGATACCTGATGCAGAAGGAACTCAGGTATCTCGGGCAGGCGCTGAAAAATCCCGCACGGCCGTTCGTGGCGGTCTTGGGCGGATCGAAAATTTCCGGCAAGATTGACGTGATCGAGAATCTCTTCGGCAAGGTGGACACGATTCTCATCGGTGGCGGCATGGCCTACACGTTTTTCAAAGCGCAAGGTCTGGAAATCGGCGAGTCCATCGTGGAAATGGACAAGGTGGATCTCGCTCATGACCTGCTGAAACGCGCTGACGAAAACAAAACCAAATTGCTGCTTCCATCCGATTCGCGTGTGGCCGCTGAGCTCAAGAGTGACGTGGCTACCGAAATCCGCAAGAACGACGCGCTGCGCGAGACCGACACCGCCGGCGACATCGGCCCGGAAACGGAAAAGCTCTACGCTGACGTCATCCGCAAGGCCAAGACCGTGGTCTGGAACGGCCCGATGGGAGTTTTCGAGATTGACGAGTTCGCATCTGGAACCAAAGCCGTGGCGCTCGCATTAGCCGAAGCGACGAAGGCGGGGGCGGTGACGGTGGTCGGAGGCGGAGACTCAGCGGCGGCGGTAAAAAAGTTCGGTCTTGAAAACAAAGTCTCGCATGTTTCCACCGGCGGCGGGGCCAGCCTCGAATTTCTCGAGGGTAAAGTCCTTCCCGGTGTAGCGGCCCTAACCGACAAGTGAACCAGAAATCAACCTGTTGTAACCATGATACTTGCAGCTAATTGGAAGATGCACAAAACGGCCGAAGAGGCCACCCAGTTCATCAAGGCCTATTGTCTGGGTCTGGAGGAATGGGTAATTCCGACAATAATTCTTGCTCCGTTCACGGCTTTACCCGCCATCGGGGATACCTGCCGCCTGACCGGAGTTCCCCGGCAAAGGCTTGCATGGGGTGCTCAAAATATGTATTTTGAGCAGTCTGGAGCATTTACGGGGGAAGTCTCGGCCAGCATGTTACTTGAACATGGCTGCCGCTACGTTCTGTGCGGTCATAGCGAGAGGCGGCACGTGTTCGGTGAGTCCGACGTGCTGGTCGGGAAAAAAGTCACGGCGGCGCTGGCCGCGGGACTGATTCCGATCTTCTGTATCGGAGAAACGCTCCCCGAGCGCGAAGAGGGCAACCTCGAAGCCGTGTTGATGCGGCAGATTGAAGGCGGGCTGGGCGGTCTTTCGACGGACGAATTCGGGAAAGTCGTGGTGGCCTATGAGCCGGTGTGGGCGATCGGAACCGGAGTGGTGGCGACGCCCGAGCAGGCTCAGGAAGCGCACGCCTTCGTCCGCGACAAACTCGTCGCCAAGTTCGGCCATGCGGCGAAAAAGGTGCCGATCCTCTACGGCGGCAGCGTGAAGCCCGATAACATTAACGCGCTCGTGTCGCTGCCCGACATAGACGGAGCGCTGGTCGGCGGGGCCAGCCTGAAGGTGGAGAGCCTGCTGGCGCCGCACGACGGCTGCGTTCAAGCGGCCAAAGAGAAGCAC
>JAQTRJ010000321.1 GCA_028711875.1 bacterium
GTTCGACACCACGAGCAGCACGGCAAGGTACGGCACGGCCAGGCGCAGCCCTACGCCCCACGTCAATATCGGCAGATAGAGCAGTCCGCCGCCGATGCCGGTGACGCCGGATACCGTCGCGCCGAGCAGCGCGCCCAGCGCCAGAATGATGTACGTCAGAGTTGTCACTCAGCGCGCGATCTGAAGTGTTCTCAGCTTCCGAACGGCTGTTGGTCGGGATCGGTCAGCTTCATCGGATCAAGCGCGATTTTCAGCTGCTCCTCCGTGAGCAACTTCTGTTCGCGGATGAGTTCCACGATCGTCTTCCCCGTTTTCACCGAAAGCTTGGTCAGTTCGGCGGCTTTCGCGTAGCCGATGTGCGGATTCATGATCGTCGCCATGCCCACCGACGCTTCAAAATAGTGGCGGCAGCGTTCGCGATCCACCGTGATCCCCCGTACGCAGCGCTCGTTGAACGCGCGGATTGCCGTTTCCAGAATGTGAATCCCCTGCTGTAAATTGTAGTTGACCACCGGCATCATCACGTTGAGGTCCATCTGCCCGGCATGCGCGCTGTAGGCCACCGTCGTATCGAAGCCGATCACTTGATAGCAGACCTGATTCATCATCTCGGCCATCGAAGGATTGATCTTGCCCGGCATGATCGAAGAGCCCGGCTGGACCGGCGGCAGCGCGACTTCCGCAAATCCGGTGCGCGGCCCGCACGAAAGCAGGCGAATGTCGTTGACGATCTTGCCAAGCTCGATGGCCAGCAGCCGCAGCGCGCTCGAATAATAAAGCATATCGCCGAGGCTCTGCGTCACCTCGATCAGATTGGCCGCGGGATGAAATTCGATTCCCGTGAACTTCGAGATTTCCTTGGCCACCATGAAGCGATATTTCGGATGCGCGTTCATGCCCGTGCCCGCCGCCGTCGCGCCAAGATTCAATTGCCGCAGTCCGCGCTCCGCCTCTTCAATTCGCGCTTTACACCGCGCGATGATGGATGCCCAGCCGCCGAACTCCTGACCAAGACGGATCGGCACGGCGTCCTGTAAATGCGTGCGTCCCGACTTGATCACGTCGTCGAAATCGCGCGCCTTTTCTTCGAGCGCGGCGATCAGTTCGTCCAGCGCCTTCAGCAGATCGGGAGTCTTCATGCAGACCCCGATGCGAATCGCCGCCGGATACGAATCGTTGGTGGACTGCGCCATGTTCACGTGATCGTTCGGATGCAGAATCGTGTAGTCGCCGCGCTGTCCGCCCATGATTTCAATCGCGCGATTAGCCAGCACTTCGTTCATGTTCATGTTCGTCGAAGTGCCCGCTCCGGCCTGATACACGTCCACTACGACCTGATCCATCAGTTTTCCGGCCAGCATTTCATCGGCGGCCTTCACGATGGCGTCCGAACGCTCCTTCGACAGCACGCCCAATTCGCGATGAACGATAGCTGCCGAGCGCTTGATCGTCGTGAACGCGCGAATGAACACCGGATGCGGTCGCAGTCCCGAGATCGGGAAGTTGGCCACGGCGCGCGCGGTCTGCACGCCGTACAGGGCTTCGGCGGGAACCTGAAGCTCGCCCAGTGAATCCTTTTCGATGCGTATATTCGAAGAAGTCATGATTTCACATCGCTATGGTTAAGGTGGGAAAAAGAGAAAGTGGCTGCGGCAGAATAGGGTGCCTACAATCCCTGAGCGTCAACGAGATCGCCGAGCCGGATTCAGCGCTCAATTACGCTTGCAGAGTTCCCGGTGGTGACTCTCCAGAGTCACCCCTCACCGCGCGCAATCCGGCTGGAACCGCGAAGGAAACTCACTCATCCGGTGCGCTGTCCGGCAGCGCGAGATTATCGCGCGTCGCGCCGGTCAGTTCGAACATCCGCTGAATTGCCCGCCCCGCCCGTTCGCGAACGCTCTCGGCGATCTCGATTCGGAATTGCATTTTTTCGAGCGCCGCTTCCACGTCGTCCAGCGAAATCGCCTTCATGAAGCGGCAGATTTTACAGGCGCGATAAAAATGCTTGCCCGGCGCGCCGATCTGCAGCATGTCGGAAATGCCGCACTCGGTCACCGCTAAAAAATCCGTTGCGCTGCTCTGGCGCGCATATTCAATCATGCCCGTCGTGGACAGCGCCGCGTCGGCCAGCTTCAGCACGTCGTCGCGGCATTCGGGATGCACCAGAATCTTGATGCCGGGAATTTCCCGACGCATGGATTCCACGGCGTCGGGCGTGATCTGATGATGCACGTAGCAGTAGCCGTCCCACGCGATGATCGTCTTTTCGGGAATGTGGTGTGCCACGTGCCGCGCCAGATTCTGATCCGGCACGAACAAAACGTGCTTCGCAGGAACCGCCCGCGTTACCGACACCGCGTTCGACGACGTGCAGCACACGTCGGAAACGGCCTTCACCTCCGCCGTCGTGTTGACGTAGGAGACCACCATCAAATCGGGATACGTTTTCTTGAGCTGCGTCACGCGATCCTCCACGGCGGTCGCCGTCGCCGTGTCCGCCAGCGAGCAGCCCGCCGCCAGATTCGGCAGCAGAACGGTCTTCCGCGGGCTGACGATCTTCGCCGTCTCCGCCATGAAATGCACGCCGCAGAACACGATCACGTCGGCGTCCTTCACGTCCGCGGCGGAGAGCGAAAGTCCCAGCGAATCGCCGGTGAAATCCGCTACCTCGAAGATCTCGGGCCGCTGATAGTTGTGCGCGAGCAGCACCGCGTTGCGCCCGCGCTTCAGGCGGCGAATGCGTTCCAGTTGCACTTCAATCATCCCGACGCGCGCAGCATCGTAATAATCGGGATCAACGGCTCGCAGTTTTTGCAGCAATGTATCCGGCATGGTCATCCATTAGTCACGACTGAAAAAGCGGCGCAGATTTCCGCCGGTCAGAAGAAGAATGTCGTCGCGCGAATAGCCCGCTTCATAGAGCCCGCCGATCACTGTTCGTGCGTGCTCT
>JAQTRJ010000322.1 GCA_028711875.1 bacterium
GGGCTTCATAGGTCGGAGCCGTTTCATCGTCGCGGCGGCGTTGAGCCAGCCGCTTTTTCAGACACGAGAAACAGAATCCCTCCACCGACAGCCAGAAGAACATGCCGCCGCAGGAAGCGCAGGCACGTTCCCGTCGCTCGGACGTGACCGGCTTGGGTTTCGGTTTGGGCAGCGCCGGCTTGGGGATTTCCACCAGATCGGGATCGAGCAGTTCGATCGGAATTTCGAGGTGACCCAGTTCGAGATCATCGGCCACGAGCTCCTCATCTTCGATCGGCTCGAGCGTATCCTCCTCGATGAAATCGGCTACAGGGCTGAATTCTTCGATGGGAGGCGCCGCGAAGATTCCCTTCTGCGGTTCGGACTCGGCTGGCGCTTTTTTACGGCGGCTGACGGACGGGGCCGGTTCAGCCGATTGCTCCAAACGCCGCTTGGGGGCGCGTTTTTCGGACTTCGGTTCGGATGGAGCCGGGGCGGCTGCCAGCTTGGATGTTGCGGCTGCCGGTTCCTTCAGGGTTTTAGTTTTCTTCTTCGCCGGGGGCGGAACGGTTGCTGATTTCTTGGGCATAACTGCAGTTTTCGCCAGTGGTTTACGCTTGATGGGCGGAGTCGGCGGAGTTGAAATCGCCCGTTTTTTCGCGGGGGCCGGAGTGGCTTTGCCGGTTTTCGATTGCCTGGTCGCCGGTGGACGAGTAGACGGGGCTTTTTCGCCTCCCGGTACTCTCGTTTTTCTCGCGGCGGATTTGGTTGTTTTCCCGCTTCGCGAGCTACGGGTCACGGTTGGTTGCATAGGCTTTCCTCGGCAAATCACCCACGGCAGCGGAAAGGAATTGACTGTCCGTCAGGCCGGAGTGGCAGTCCGAGTCTCCCCTGAAAAAGTTATGCGGAAGCCTTCGGAAGTTGTTTATTTCCATACCGCGTCCGGCGAATCAGCAAGTTAGTCCACGAAACTGCGATGATCTCGCCCGAAGCAAGCGGCTGATTATCATTTTATTATCGGAAAAGTCTGCGGCCATGCGGAGGCTGTAACTTCCCTTAAGGGCGCATAATATATGCGAGGAACGCCTCCCTGTCAAGTTGTTTGTTTGAAACACCCGCGCTCCTTGAAGCTGCAATCTTTATTGCAAACGCATTATTTACAATATTAACATAATACGGTTGGCACGGACACTGAACTCCAGAGTGCGATTTCCCGCAACGTCTGGGGTATGCCTCTCCAGGAATAACGTCCCGGACCAGATGAAGATGGTTACTTTCCCCGCCGTGTCGTGCGCGGTGCGAATGCCATACCAGTTTCAGTTTCCGGAAAGCAGACGACCACGTTCCCGGCAAACCCTTGAATGTGGAGCCGGAATGACCTACATTTCGCCATGCAAAAATCCGTGCAATTCGCCACTCTCGCGCTGCTTGCCCTGATCGCCGGGGCGACCGCCTGCCGCAACACGGAGAGCGGCGAAAACGCCTTTCGGGAGCTGGAGTTCCGGGTGGACTCGACGCGGCTTGGGAATCCGATTTCTCGCGGAGGTTTGGTCTTTTGCCCTCCCGCCGGTTGGGAAGAAGCCGACTCGGCCGTGATGTCGGCCGTTCGCGAGCGGCTGAGCGACCAGACAGCGGATGATTTGCTTGGAGAACTTGATCTTATCTACATTCATCCGACAAATGGGGCGGTGTTGATCGTCACCACGCTCGATACCGGGACAGGCGGAGTGGGAGATTTCGCACGCTGGGCCCGCCGCTTCGTGGAAAGATACCACGCGGCCAGCCCGGAAGTTCCCGTGGACGAGGACTGGCTGAGGATCGGAGGCGTTCCGGCCGTACAGATGTACCGCGCGGACTCGGCGCGGGTGCTGTTCAAGTATCTGCTCTTGGGAGACGATCTGATCGGGCTGGACTATTCCGTGCCGCGCACGGCCTGGGCGGACGAGCTGCGGGCGGTGGAATCGTCGGTGGGAACGGTGCGGAAGGTCGAAAGCGGAAAACTGAAATCGGAAAGCTGAAAGATGAATTTTTCATAGGAGACGAAACGTGAAGCGAATGGCGGTAGCGCTGATTCTGGCGGCGTTTCTGATGACGACGGGCTGCTACACGAACGTCCATCAGGTGGGTTTGGGCGCGCAGACGGGAGTGAAGATCGAGAAAAAGCAGTGGTTCGCGCTGTGGGGACTCATCGCGCTGAACGAGGTGGATTCACAACAACTGACGGCGGGCGCGGCCAACTACACGCTGCGCACCGAAAGCACCCCCACCGACGTCATCATCGGGGTCATTCTGGGTGCGGGCTTGATTACTCCGCGGACGGTGACGGTAACGCAGTAGATCACTGGCGGGTCGGCTGCAAGCAGCCGACACCGCAGGAACTCGGATTCCGGCCGGGCGGGGACGCCCGGCTCGGCGAATTGGTTTCGGGCGAATCTGGAGATTCACCGCGGCGACCGCGTGCGTCGGCTCGGCGAATTGGTTTCGGGCGAATCTGGAGATTCACCGCGGCGACCGCGCACGTTGGGTCGGCGAATTATTTGCGGGCGAATCTGGAGATTCAACGCGGCGATCGCGTGCGTCGGCTCGGTGAATTGTTTGCGGGCGAATCTGGAGATTCACCACGGCGACCGCGTACATCGGGTCGGCGAATTGTAGAGCCGCGCTCTCTTGAGCGCGGCTCTCTTCGCTTTGAGCGCCGCGCATTTTGCGCGGCGCTCAGTCTATGCTAACAACGAGTCTCTCATGTTGGGATTCGACAACCTCGGAGCCGTGGCACCCTCCTTGCACTTCAGCCTGAATCAGCAGCAAGAACATTTCCGAGAGACCAACACAGGGAAATCCGCCCGTGACACCCAACGACGCACCCATGCACTTACCGTTTTTGCCGACGCGAGCCTTGCCGGACAGCCCCGGCCGCATTTTACTGCTCGCGACGGAGTCGGATTGGTCAGCAGAATTCAAGAG
>JAQTRJ010000323.1 GCA_028711875.1 bacterium
ACCGGCCCAAGGATTCGAGTCCGGCACACCGGAGGGGAACAGGAACTCTCGCCCCGCGCGCTCGGCGCGCTGCTGACCGCGCCGCTTCCTCCAAACGGCTTCTTAGTCGTCGAGGAACAGGCGCACGCAGAAACGGGCTGGAGTCTGGCCTGGATTCCCCAGCCGCGATTCCTGAACGCGCCCGACGGCGACGCGCTGGAAACCGAATTTCTGCTTCGACAGCGTGCGGCGGTGGTCGTGGACGAGGACGCACCGGCTCCGTTCCGCGACACGCTGAAAGCGCTGAATCAGAAGCTGTGGGTCGTGCCGCGCGGCGAACTGGGCAGCGCGGAAGACCGGCAGCGCCTGCTCGACGAGATCGCCACGCTGGCGGACGACCGCGCCGAGCATATCGCCCTGCGCATTACCGCCACCTGGCGCTGGCTGGTGGACCGGCTGCTGGATAAGATCGAGGCGATGCGCTCCGATTACAAGCAGCGTTTGAATCAGTTCGAGATCAAGATCAGTTCGGCGCGGCATCTGCTCCGGCAATATCGCACCAATTGGCTCGGCGGGATTCGCGGTCAGGTGGAAAGTCACTTCGGACAGCGGGTCGGCAGCGCGGCGTTCGCGGGATTTCTCGACGCGAGTAAACCCGCTCCCCAGCCCGACACGTTCGTGTCCGCGCTGGCCCTGACGACGCTGAACGGGAAACTGGATGAATTTCTGACGGATCGGATGGCCGAACTGGTGGGCGGACTGGGCGGACTGGCGACCAAGCTGGAGCTGCGGCGCATTCCGCTCGGCGACACGAATGTCCGCTGGGATTTTCGTGCGCTGATTCCCAAGCTCGAAGCCCATCTGAAGAAAGAGGGGATCTTTCCCGCCGGCGGCAAGCGGGCGGGACTCGCAGGAAACCTGACCGGCAAGAAGCAACAGGTCAGCCGCGAGCGGCGCGAACAACTCAGCCGCGGCGTGCGCGAAGCGGCGCAGTTTATCGTGCAGGACTTCGCCGATTGGAGCGGCGAGCTGGGGAACACCCTCGAGCATACGATCAGCCTTCAGTTGACCGCCGCCTTGGCCAATCAGGGATTGCCTGACGCCGACGGAATGCGCGCGGCGCAAGCGGGTTTGGATCGTTTGGAAGAGGCGCTGCGTTCGCGAAAGGAGGCGACGATTCGCCCCGAGGCCACCGTCACCGAATGGCTGGCCGTCTTGGCGCGGGGGGGGTTGATTCCTTTGTACCAGCCGTCCTGACCGGTCCGGTATCGCTTGAAATTCTGGCGATTTATTCGCTTATTAGAGCCTCGACCTGCGAGGCTCTGGCCGTTCATGTCCTTCCGTTTTCCCGTCTGGATCGTCCTTGTGACCGCCTTCGCGACGCGCGCCGCCGCGACGGTGGATTTTGCGCTCGCGGACTATGAGCGCTGGCAGGGCTACAACGGCTGGAAAATCCAAGTCATCGTTTTCCCCGGCATCCGCACTTTCGCGCGGGCCGATCTGCTGACGATTATGGCCACGGAGAAGCCGACGTGGCTGCGGCGTTATGCGCCCATCGGTCACCGTACGCTATTTTACGCTGAAGATTTCGCCGGCGATCTGTTCCGCATCGAACGCTTTTATCAGCGCGAGGGATTTCCCGATCCGATCATCCGCGGCTCGGTGCTGCCGCGCGAGAATCGGAAGGAACTGCTGCTGAAGATCGAAATAGATGAAGGGCCGCCGCGGATTCTGAAGCGGTGGCGCATGGAACGGCACGGAGCGCAGAACGTGGGCGTGGATTCGGCGCGCTGGTCGGCGCGGCTTCCGATCACGCTCGGGGAGCGGCTGGCCGCGTCCGCGCTGCAATCATCCGCTGACACGCTGGCCGCCAAGCTTCGGGAGATCGGGCACGCTCGCGCCCGCGTGGAACCCCGCGTGATCGCCGACAGCGTCAGCAATACCGCCGAAGTCGTGTTCGATCTTTTCCCGGGGGATTTCTGCTATCTCGGGACGACGCGCATCACCGGACTGAAGCAGCTTTCCGAAGCGACGGCGCGGCGCGAACTGACCTACCACGATTTCGAGCCATTTTCCCCGTCGAAGCTCGAAGACACCCGACTGCGGCTGGTGCGGCTGGAAATTTTCACGTTCGTCAGCGTGCGCGCCGACACCAGCGCGCCGGGCGATACGCTGCCGGTGTGGATTGAAACGCAGGAAGGCTGGCGCTATCGCACGCGCCTCGGCGCGGGCTACGACACGGAAGAGCGTTCGCGCGCGTCGCTGGAATTCACGGACTTGAATTTCTTCGGTCGCGGCCGCCGTCTGACCTGGGAAAACAGTCTGGCGGAGATCCGCCGCCGCACCGAAGCGAGACTATTTTGGCCGCACACGCCGTGGAACGCCACCGACATCACGCTGGCTCCCAAATGGGACTATCTGATCGAACCGGGTTATCGGCTGGAGACGCAGTCCGCGTCCACCATTCTCTCGGCCATGCCCCTGAGCAAGGTCTCGGTATCGCTGTCCAACGAAGTGGGAACCGCCCGGCGCCGCGATCGTATCGAAGCGGCCACGCGGAGCACGTATTTGAAATCGGTGGAAACTTTTTCCGCGGCGTGGGACACGCGCGACAATCCGCTGGTGCCGCGCCTGGGACACGTGCTCGGTTTCTCGGCATCCGAATCGGGAGCGTTTTACCGAACCAGTCTGCGCTGGTGGCAGGCCAAGTTGGCGGGACGCGCTTTCGTTCCCGCCACGCGCTTTACCGTGCTGGCCGCCAAATCGGAAATAGGAGTCATGGGGCCGCTGCATGATTCGCCGGTGACTCCGATTGAAGAGCGGTTCTATCTGGGCGGGCCGTCCACCGTGCGCGGCTGGGCGCGCAATCACCTTGCTCCGCGCGCGAGTGACGACGACCGCACGCCCATCGGCGGAAATGTCTCTTTCTATCTGACCAGCGAACTGCGGCACAACATC
>JAQTRJ010000035.1 GCA_028711875.1 bacterium
GTGGTGGAGACTGGTTCCGCCGCCGCAGAAGGCCAAGATGTTCTACAAACTCGTGGACATCCTGCAGCAGCGCAAGGAAGAGTACGCCTTCTAGATGACGCGCGAGATGGGCAAGCCCATTTTCGAAACGCGCGGCGACGTGCAGGAAGGCATTGACACGGCCATGTATGCCTGCGGCGAAGGCTACCGCTTGTTCGGACACACAGTTCCCTCCGAGCTGCCCAACAAGTTCAACATGACGATCCGGTTCCCGATCGGCGTGGCGGGTCTGGTCACGCCGTGGAATTTCCCGATGGCGATTCCCACGTGGAAAATTTTCCCGGCTCTCATGTGCGGCAACACCGTGGTCATCAAGCCGGCCGAAATCACTCCGCTCTCGGTGTGGAACCTGCTGAACGCCATGCTCGACAGCGGTTTTCCGCCGGAAGTGATTAACGTCGTGTTCGGCAGCGGCTCGAAGGTCGGCAATGCGATCGTTGAGCATCCCGACACCAACGTGATCTCGTTCACCGGATCGTCGGAAGTGGGACGCAAGATCGGCGCGACCGCTTCGGGGATGCTGAAGCGCGTCTCGATGGAACTCGGCGGCAAGAACTGCACCCTCATCATGAATGACGCGAACCTCGAACTCGCGGTGGACGCCTGCATCTGGGCCGGGTTCGGTACCACCGGCCAGCGCTGCACGGCCTGCTCGCGCGTGATCGTTGAGGAAGGCATCCATGACAAGTTCGTCGAACTCTTCATCAAGGCGGCCAAGAAGCTCAAGGTCGGCTACGGCAACGATCCGGGAATCACGATGGGACCGGCAGTGAGCGCGGATCAGCTCAAGACCGATCTCGACTACGTGGAAATCGGCAAGAAGGAAGGCTGCACGGTCGTTTGCGGCGGCAAGCGGCTGACCACGCCCGAGCACAAGAACGGCCACTTCATGCAGCCGACGATCTTCACGGACTGCAAGCCGAACATGCGCACCTCGCAGGAAGAAATTTTTGGCCCGGTGGTGAGCGTCATTAAGGCCAAGAACCTTGACGATGCGATCAAGATCGCCAACGGGATTCAGTATGGTCTGTCGAGCGCGATCTTCACGCAGGACGTGAACGCGGCCTATCGCGCGTTCCGCGATCTGGAGACCGGCCTGACCTACGTGAACGCGGCCACCATCGGCGCGGAAGCGCATATGCCGTTCGGCGGGATGAAGTCCACCGGCAACGGCCACCGCGAGGGCGGCTGGCAGGCCTACGAATTCTACAGCGAGACCAAAGCCTGCTACGTGGACTATTCCGGGACACTGCAGCGCGCGCAGATTGACGATCCGAAACAGCTTCTCAAGAGCGCGAAATAAGACGAACGAATACACGCCGCGCGGGGAGCAATCCCCGCGCGGCGCGAGTATTGATAGCGATCCGGCGTAAGAGAGCCACGTTGACACGCACCTCAGAGCAAAGCCATGTAGCACTGCATCTGCTTTGCGCGCACCTCGGACGAAACCACTCCGGGAGAGGTTGTGAAACCTCTCCCTGGAGTGGGAATTATTGGGGATTAGTTAAGTACACCCCATAGAGGACAATCCCTGGGACGGGGCTCGGCCCCGTCATCCACAACCCAGTCGGGCCAGAGGCCCGACCCAGGGATTATTGATGTTTCATTCACAGGGGTAATTGAGATCCTGTCCATTGCAATCTCACTCATGGTCTCACTACCGTAATAAGATGCACAAGCCGCAAAATCGCCAAATATCTGATGTCGCATTCTTTGTGACCACGAACACTCTTCATCGTCAGCCGTTGTTCGCGGATCATGATGCGGCAACCGCGGTTCTTGATTCTCTTCAGTTCTTCCGAAAGAGAAAGGATCTCGAGCTCTATGGCTATGTCATCATGCCAGATCACGTGCATCTGGTCTTGAGACCGCTCGCTCCAGCGACTCTGCCTTCGATTATGCGGCGTTTCAAGAGCTATATCGCCCACGTTCTCGCGCGCGGCCCGATCTGGCAGGATGGATATTTCTCCGCCGGACTCCCAACTGAATCGGCGCTGCGACAAAAATTGGAGTACATGCACTCCAATCCGGTTCGCGCAGGATTTTCCGTTACGCCTGAAGAATTCAAATGGTCAAGCTCAGGGGAATGGACAGAGCAGAAACGCGGAACAATTGATTCTTTCACTGGCCCCGATTATCTTTCTTAAATAGAGGCTCAGGAATCATGACCAACTCCGCTCGCATCGCCGATCTCATGGAGCACACGTTTCACGGCCCGGCCTGGCACGGTCCGGCGGTCTGCGAACTGCTGAAAGACCTGCCCGCGCACGTCGCCGCCGCGAAGCCGCTCGCGAACGTCCACACCATCTGGGAACTCGTGCTGCACCTGGCCGTGTGGAAGGACGTCGCCCGCTGGCGGCTGGAGGGAAATGAAAAAGTTCCTGCGGGCGAAGAAAATTTTCCGCCCGTCACCGATCACAGCGAAGTCTCGTGGCACAAAGCGCTCGCGCGATTGACAACCGCGCATGAGCAACTTCGCGAGGCTGTGCTCGCCGCGAGCGACGAAAAACTCGAAGAAGAAATTCCGGCGGGCGGAAAACTCACGCACTTCGTCCGGCTGCACGGCGTCATCCATCACGATCTCTATCACGCCGGACAGATCGCGCTTCTGAAAAAACTCTCTGCCGAATGAGGAAACCCTCCATGTACCGACTGATCCCCATTCTCGCGCTGTTTCTGATTCTCACCGCCTGCAAAAAAGCGGAAGTTCCGAAGCCCACGGAACAGGAAGGAGCGACAGCCATGGCTCTGAAAATCGTGAGCGAAGCGTTTGCCCATCAATCGGCCATTCCCAAAGAATTCACCTGCGACGGCAACGACGTTTCCCCGCCGCTGAAGTGGAGCGGCGTGCCCGCGGCGGCAAAAAGTCTCGCGCTGATCTGCGACGATCCCGACGCGCCGATGGGCACGTGGACGCACTGGATCATGTGGAACCTGCCGCCCAGCACACCCGGTTTGCCCGAAGGAGTGCCGCCCGACAGCCTTCTCCCCGGCGGAATTCATCAGGGAAAAAACAGTTGGCCGAAGAGCGGCTACGGCGGGCCTTGTCCCCCGCCCGGAAATCCGCACCGCTATTTCTTCAAGCTGTTCGCGCTGGATACCGAACTCGAATTGCCTGTAACCGCCAATCAAGCCGGTCTGGAAAATGCGATGCGCGGCCACGTCCTCGCGCAGGCGGAGTTTTACGGAACCTACGGGCGATAGGAATTTTTTCATGACCCCCACCGATTATCTCACCACCGCCGAGGTCGCGAAGCTGCTGCGCATCAGCTCGTCCACCGCCCAGCGCATGGCGCGCGAAGGCAGACTTCCGGCTGTCAAGGTCGGCAAGCTGTGGAGATTTCCCGCGCAGAGCACGGAGATTTTTCTCTACAAGGAACGGCAGAAAATCCGCAGACGCGAGCGCGAACAGGCGGCGCGCGACTCCGGCGCGAGCGTGCGCAACGGACTCCGCGAATTTCTGAAACTCGCGGCGAACATTGGCTACATCGAACCGCGCGGAGGGCAAGCATGAAGTGTCTCGACACCAGCGTGCTGATCTACGCCGCCGACGCCGCTTCGCCCTTGCACGCGCGCGCCTCCGAGCTGCTCGAGCAGTCCGTGAAGGGCACGTGGGCGGCCTGCGTCTGTGAGCCGAGCCTGTACGACCTCGCCGCGATTCTGACCGACAGCCGCCGCGTCCGCAAGCCCTTGTCTCCCGCGCTCGCGTGGCGGATGATTGACAAGCTCGTGCGCTATCCGCAGCCGGTGATCCTACAATCCGACGAAACAATTCTCAAGCGCGCGTTCAAGCTCATGGAAAAATATTCCCTGCAGCGCGAGCGTTTTCCCGAATGTCACATCGCCGCCATCATGCTCACCCATAACGTGAAAACTCTCGTCACCGCCCGCTCCGCCCTCTTCACTCCCCTCCGCGAGCTGGACGTCGAGAATCCGTTTGAGACCCTGTTTGCATAGATGACATACGGCACGACGGAGCATGCCGCCTAATCGGGAAATGGAAATCCTCATCAACATGATTAGGCAACAGGTTCCACCCCGTTGACTGATTTCATCCACCCACGCACATCCCGTTTTTCTTCGCTGAGGCACGCGTCCCCGCTCGCCCGGAACCGCGCGGTATGACGGAGCATGCCGCTTAATCGGGATTTTCTCATTTCAAATTTCTCATTTCTGCTTTTCGCTTCCCCTCGCCTCTCTTTTCTCCAAACTCCGACCGTATCTCCAATGCCAATCCCGCCCAATTTTCGCCGCCACGCTGATTTGAACAAATTCTCAAAAATCCTTGACTCCCGCCCACTCCCTACCTATATTATGCTCGCTTCTCCCGCCGCCCCACCTGAATCTCTTCTTTGAGCGTTTCAGTCCTTCAGAATTTCAGTATTTTCCTACGGTAACGCAGTTCGTTTTGTCAAAATTTCTCCTCCAATATCAGACCGGCACTAGCCCACACGCTCCGGCGTGTGGGTCATGAAAGGCAATATAACCGGTTTGGGAATCCGCGAGAAATTCCTTATATTTGGGAAGTTGGCTATTGTCAGGCCGAAACGATAAGCATGCTCGTCTTCAACAACCTCCACAGCTTCGCCCAGCGGCGAACCGGTTCGATTGATCCGCCCCGGCGGTAAACGCGTCGTTTACTACACGGGATACGTACGTTCAATCGCAACCGAATGGAGGATGTTGACATGACTCGCATTACCCCCGCCGCCGTCCACGAGACCCTTTCCAAACACATGCTCGCAGACGGCTTCGACATCGTATTCGATCTCGAAAAGTCGCGCGGCTCCTATTTCTACGATCTGAAAAGCGGCTGCCGCTTCCTCGATTTCTTCAGCTTCTTCGCCTCCTCGCCGATCGGCTTCAATCATCCGCGGCTGACCTCGCCCGCGATGATCGAGCGGCTGGGCAAACTCGCCGTCAACAACATCACGAACTCCGATCTCTACACGGTCGAGATGGCCGAGTTCGTGGACACCTTCTTCCGCGTCGCCGTTCCGCCCTATTTCATCCACTCGTTCTATGTCGCGGGCGGTGCGCTGGGCGTGGAAAACGCGCTCAAGGCGGCGATGGACTGGAAGGTTCGCAAGAATTTCGCGAACGGCTACCGCCGCGAAATCGGCAACAAGGTTCTGCACTTCGAGCACGCCTTCCACGGCCGCTCGGGCTACACGCTGTCGCTGACCAACACCGCCGATCCGAACAAGTACAAGTATTTCGCCAAGTTCGACTGGCCGCGCGTCGTTTCTCCGAAAATCACTTTCCCGCTCACGGAAGGAAATCTCGAAGAGGTCGAGCGGCTCGAAAAAATCGCCGTGAAACAGATCAAGACGGCGTTTGCGGAAAACAAGGACGAAATCTGCGCCATCCTTCTCGAACCGATTCAGGGCGAAGGCGGCGACAACCACTTCCGCAAGGAATTTTTCCGCGAACTGCGCACGCTGGCCGACGAAAACGAGGCGATGCTCGTCTTCGACGAAGTCCAGACGGGCATCGGACTCACCGGACGGATGTGGGCGCATCAGCATTTCGCCGTCGAACCGGATATGATCGCCTTCGGCAAGAAGACGCAGGTCTGCGGATTCCTCGCCGGCAAGCGGATTGACGACGTGCCCGATAACGTGTTCCGCGTCGCCAGCCGCATCAACTCCACGTGGGGCGGCAACCTGATTGACATGGTGCGCTTCACGGTCTATCTCGAGGTCATCGCCGAAGAGAAGCTCGTGGAACACGCCGCGAAGATGGGCGAGCGGCTGCTCTCGGGACTGAATTCGATCGCCGCCGATTTTCCCGAACTCGTCGGCAACGTGCGCGGACGCGGCTTGATGTGCGCCATTGATCTTTCCACTCCCGACCTGCGCGACAAACTGCGCCGCGCGCTCTACGACCGCCATGTGGTCATGCTCGGCTGCGGCACGCATTCCATCCGCTTCCGTCCGCCGTTGAACATTTCCGAAGGGGAAATCGCGGAAGGACTCGACGCCCTGCGCGATTCTCTGGCCGCCATCGCCGGTCACACCGAATCGCGCGCGACCAAGCGGCTCGGCGTCGAAAAGGAAAACTGATTCTTCCCGGTTGTTCTTTCGTCAAGGGCGGGCGGCAGCATGCGCCCGCCCTTGCTTATTCTCCGTCCACCTTCGTCTCCAAACCGATCATGCCCTTTCTCACGAATCCCGAACGCGGCTGTGCAGCGATCAGCGCGTGGCTGTCGAAAACTCTGCGCGACACCGGCCGCCGCGAGTACGTGCTCGGACTCTCCGGCGGACTCGATTCCGCGCTGGCCGCCTACTTAGCCGTGAAGGCCGTCGGTGCGGAGCATCTGCTGTGCCTGCTGCTCCCGTACAAAACCAGCTCGCGGGAATCGCTCGCTGACGCCCAGATCGTGGCGCAGACTCTCGGAGTCCGTTCGCACGTGATTCAAATTTCCGACATGGCCGAAGCCTACGAAGCGCAGGCGGGAACTCTGTCTCCGGTGCGGCGCGGAAATCTGTGCGCGCGGCTGCGCATGACCGCGCTGTTCGATTCCTCGCACGCGAGCGGACTCGTGCTCGGAACTTCGAATAAAACCGAAACGCTGCTCGGTTACGGCACCCTCTACGGCGACGCGGCCTGCTCGGTCAATCCACTCGGCGATCTCTACAAAACCGACGTGCGGCTGCTCGCGGATTACCTGAACGTACCCGAGAGTATCCGCAGGAAAATTCCCACCGGCGATCTCTGGGAAGGACAGACCGATGAGGGCGAACTCGGATTTTCCTACGACGAGCTGGACAAGATGCTGGTCAAGCTGATTGACAAAAAAAAATCGCGGCGCGAATTGCTCGAGGCCGGCGAAAATCCGCGACTCGTCGAGCGCGTCGTCGCGCTGATTCGCGGCTCCGCGTTCAAGAGAAAAGCGGCACCGATCGCATGGCTTGCGCCGCCGTACTCGACGGCGCACATCGAGGATGCGGCCTGGTGAAAGACAGAGAACAACAAACTGGCGGCGGTCTCCGACCGTAATGGATTCATCCAAACAAACTAGCGGCGGTCTCCGACCGTCGGAGTCCGTTGACGAAAAACACGCGGCGCTGGTAGTGATCGGCACTCCGATCGGCAATCTCGCGGACGCAAGCGAGCGCGCTGTGCAGGAGCTTGCGCGCGCGGACGTGATTCTCTGCGAGGACACACGGCACTCGGCCACGCTGCTTCAGCACTGCGGAATCCACGCGCCGACGACGTCCTATGGCAGCCACAATCTGCGCGCCAAGATTCCGTGGATTCTCGAGCAGCTGCGCGCGGGCAAACGGCTCGCGCTGATCTGCGACGCGGGCATGCCGGGAATTTCCGATCCGGGCGCGCTGCTCATTCGCGCCGCGCTCGACGAACAGCTTCCGGTCGAAGCGATTCCCGGTCCGAACGCGCTCTTGCTCGCGCTCGTGCTCTCCGGCTTACCGACGGATCGCTTCGTCTTCGACGGATTTCTCCCGCATAAAAAAGGACGGCAAACGCGGCTCCGGCAGCTTGCCGAGGAACCGCGCACGATCGTTCTCTACGAGAGTCCGCATCGCCTCTTGAAAACTCTCGCGGAACTGCACGAACATCTCGGCGACCGCCAGTCCTCCGTCGCGCGCGAACTGACGAAACTCTACGAAGAGGTGCGGCGCGGAAAGCTGTCCGAGCACGTCGAGCATTTTTCGAAAACCGCTCCGCGCGGCGAGTTCGTGCTGGTCGTGGCGGGAACGGACTATCGGGAATGGAAGAGCAACACGCCGGAGCGTGTTGCCTAGAGCGTATCCCAAAAATATCAGAGGCGATCTTCCGCGGTATCGTGGTAACGGAAAAGCTACCCCCCACTTTCCCCCCTTATGCTAAGGGGGGATGAAGGGGGGTCAGAGCCTCGACGAGAACTTGTCCATCGGATGTTTTTGAGACAAGTTCTAATCATTTGGGAAAATTTCCGAACATGAGTTCATCTCCGTCCAAACGCGTTCTCATTTCCGGTGCGACCGGATTACTCGGATCGGTGGTGAGCGCGTTGCTCAGCGAACGCGGCTGGCAGGTCGTGCCGCTGGTGCGCCGCGAGCTGCGCGCGGGCGAGAATGCCGTGCCGTGGGATCCAGCCGCGGGAAAATTGAACGCCGCTGATCTCGAAGATTTCGATGCCGTCGTTCACCTTTCGGGAGAAAACATCGGCACCGGACGCTGGACGAAGGCGCGGCGGCAGCGGATCTGGGACAGCCGCGTGGAAAGCACAAAGCTCTTGTGCTCCGCGATCGCGAGGACAAAAAAACCGCCGAAGACTCTGGTCTGCGCGAGCGGCTCGGGCTGGTACGGCGAGGGACACGATCGCGAGCTGACCGAAGAACTGCCGCCTGGCGAAGAGAATTTTTTCGTACGGATGGTTCGCGAGTGGGAAACCGCCACGGGGATCGCCGCGCGCGCGGGAATCCGCGTGGTCAACTGCCGAATCGGCGTGGTGCTGACGCCCAAAGGCGGCGCGCTGAAGCAGATGCTGCCCGCCTTCCGCTTCGGCATGGGCGCGATGATCGGCAGCGGACGGCAATTCACCGGCTGGCTCACACTGCGCGAGATGGTGAGCATGATCCACTTCGCGCTGACGACGGAGGCTCTGCGCGGGCCGATCAACTGCGTCGCGCCCCACCCGATCACGCAGCGTGAACTCGCCGCGA
The DNA here is from genome assembly GCA_028711875.1 of bacterium. Classification (GTDB taxonomy): domain Bacteria; phylum Electryoneota; class RPQS01; order RPQS01; family RPQS01; genus JAHJDG01. The sequence continues at coordinate 8,712 of JAQTRJ010000035.1, forward strand.
CCATCGGCCGCGTGCTGCGTCGTCCGGCATGGCTGCAGATTCCGCTGTGGGTGGTACGGATTGTGCTCAGTCCCGAAATGGCCGAAGCCGTAAGCTGGTCGCAAAAACTTGTTCCCGCGAAGCTCGTAGCGAACGGCTATCGCTTCCTCGATCCCGATCTGGAAGCGGCGCTCCGGGAGATGCTGGGGAAGACGCGATAGCCCCCCTTCTGTTCCCTTTAAACGGAGATTCTGGGGGCAAGAAAAACCGTAGCCACACACGGCCGTGCAGCGCTAAACCATTGCCGGTCAGGAGACCGACAACGGCGATAGGGGAAACCTGCAGGCCGACTCAGTATACTCTCAGAAGCGAAAATTCGGCGGCGGAGCGACTATTCCTTGACTTTTTGACCGCCCTATCTTACATTCTTGTGTTTGCGGATTTTCCATGACCTCCCTGCGATAACAGACATGCGGTCTCAGCGGCATACGATGGCAATCCTGCTGCTCCTTCTGGCCTTGATGACAGTCGGGTGCGGCGGACCGGAACGTGTTGTTTATCGTGGAGGTACGCAGCACTTCCCGCTTCTTCATGACCGCCTTTTACGCTATCAGGAACGCACGGGCGGCAACACTCGCGAATTCACCCTCCTCTTCCGCTACGCCGGCGGCCGTTCCATCCGCGTCTATCAGGGAATCTATGAAGGAATCGAGCCGGACAGGTGCAACTTCTTATCCCGCGATTCGCTCGTTACTTTAGAAACCCCCTATCCCCTGACCAACTCGAACTATCTTCCCGCGTACCGGCAATTATGGGTGGACGAAAACGCCGCGCCCGGCGACTCGTGGATTGACGAGGACACCGCCACGGAAACCACCTTCTCGGGCTTCGAGGACGTCACGGTGCCGGCCGGCCGCTACTCGCGCTGCTACAAAACAGTCACCACCGTCGTCCCCGGTTTTGCCGATTCGCTGCGCGCGCGCCGCGATCGCGACGAGGTTCCAGGGCGGGATTACGAGCGGTTGATGGCCAACGGGAAATTGGTGATCGTGCGCTGGTTTGCGCCGGGAGTGGGACTGGTCAAGGAACAATTGGGATCCGAAGACCGCGCGCGGGAACTGATCGAAATCGTACAACCGGGACGCGGCGAGGACTACCGGCCGCCCGCTCCCGAAGTGAATCCACAGGACGAACAACAATGACTCTTCGCTGGCTGTGCGCTGCCGCAATTCTTCTGACGGCGATGGCGGCCGAGGCCGCCGATTTCAAAGTCCGGCGCTATACTCCGACCGCCGCTCTGCAGGCGCTGGAAGCGACTCTGGACACGACCACGTCCTATTCCGATCAGTGCGAGCTGGCGCGGGAATATCGCGACCGCCACGGCGACGACATGACCGTGCAGCTGCGGGCGGCGGGTCTGCTGGCGATGGACGATCTCGATTCGACGCGCGCCTACTACGAATCCTGGGCGGCGCGCGAGCCGCAGAGCGTGATCGCGCTGTACCTCGCCGGACGGCTGCAGGAATCGCCCGATCAGCAGCGGCGCTATGCGGAAGAAATTCTGTCGCGGGACGCCCGGAACTACTGGGGGAATCTGCTGCTGGCCGCCTCGCAGACGGCGCAGGGTGATCCCACGATGAAGAAATCGGAAGCGGCGCTGCTTCAGGCGATCTCCGTGGACAACTCGCTGCCGTTCGCGGTCGAGCGGCTCGGACATCTGTACCGTACTCGCGGCGACACGAGCGCGGCGGACGAGGTCTACGTCAAACTCGGCGAGATGCAGCCCGACCGCTTCGAGCCGGTGACCTATCGGATCATGCTGAAGGGCGGCGATCAGCAGGCCGCCATCGCACTCACCGACGAGTTTCTGAAAAAGAATCCGAAAAATATTGACGCGCTCTACACCAAAGCCCGCGCCGAGCGCGAACGGCTCGACTGGAACGCGCACATTGCGACCATGCGGCGGATCGTCGAGACGGAGCCGAAGGGCGAATACGTGTACGATCTGGCCTGCGGATTTTCTCTGGCCGGACAGAGCGATTCCGCCTTTGCGCGATTGTTTCAGGCGGCGCACCTCGGATTCGCCGACTTGGAGCAGTACACGTTCGACGACGATCTGATTCCGCTCCGCGAAAGCGAGCGCTGGAGCACGCTGCTCGCTGACGTGGAAAACGCCGAGCGGGAACGGATGCGGGAATTTTTGCAGCGGATGGCCGAGACCGCTCCGCAGCGCCGGCAAGACGCGCTGGCCGAGCGCACGACGCTCGCCGCGCCCGATTTCACCTTCAAGGATCTGCAGGGCAACACGGTGTCTCTTGCCCAACTGCGCGGACAGGTGGTGATTCTCGATTTCTGGGCGACGTGGTGCGGGCCGTGCCGCAAGACGATGCCGCTGCTCGACAAGTTCTACACCGATTCGCTGCCCGCGGGCGTGGTCGTCTACGGCATGAACGTCTGGGAGCGCGGCGGCAACACGGACAAGGTCCGCCCGTTCATCGAGGAGCGCGGATTCCATTTTCCGATTCTGCTCGGCGACAACGACATCGCGACGGCCTATGGCGTGCGCGGGATTCCCACGCTGGTGGTAATTGATCAGGAAGGACGAATCGCCTATCGGCACGTGGGCTACGATCCGACGCTGCCGGAAGTGCTGTCATGGCAGACGAAGGAACTGCTGAACCAGTAGACCTGCGACCGGATGAAACGAAAGGGACTCGACGATGCGAAAGAGGATGCTGACAGCCGCGGCGGTGTTCGTGTTGGCATGTGCCCTGTGCGCTCAAACCGACGCGCCGCCCAAGAATATTTTCGAAGCGGCGCGACAAGGCGACGTGGACGCCGTCAAGGCGTTCGTCGCCAAGAATCAGTCCATTTTATCGCTCGATGAGATCGGTTCGACGCCGCTGCATCACGCGGCGGCGGGCGGACACGCGCTCGTCGTGAACTATCTGCTTGACAACGGAGCGGATCCGAATCTGGTCAACAATGA
>JAQTRJ010000324.1 GCA_028711875.1 bacterium
TCAGGAAACTTGGTCTGGTTTGTCGTAGGCCGGGGAACGCCAAAAATTCCAGCGTGGTGCGCGGACCGGCACGCACGACCATCCGCAGCGAAACGCTTGCCGTTTCCTGATCCGGCTCAACGGACAGAATCTCGATTTCAGCGAACGGATAGCCGGAATTCTCGAAATACGACAACAGGGATTGAATGTCGAATTCCAGATTCTCCCAACGAAACAACTCGCCCGTACGCGTCAGCATGCGCCGGAAAATCGCCACATCGGCCGTGGCGCTGTCGCCGAGCCACTCGACGCCGGCGATCCGGGCAAGATGTCCCTCGTTGAGCACAACTTGGATAACGATCCGTCCCCGGCGATCCAACTCGCGATAGCTGCTGTCCACCCGCGCAAACAGAAAATCGCGCATCACCAGAGAATCCTGCAGCGAGACCAGTCGGGCGCTGTCCTCTTCCCCACTCCATGTGATGGAATCCGACCATCCCAGAAATTCCAGGAGTTCACTGTCCGAGAAATTCCGATTGGCGTGGAATTCCACGCGGGTTATGCTCTCGCCATGCACGGCGGCGGCCAGCAGCAACAGGCCGATGGTGAACGCCGTTCGCATCAGAAGGAAGCCCGCACTTCCAGCCGCCCGGTATGATACGTCTTCTCGCGCGCGTCCTGCCGCCCGGTGTAGCTTAGCGATCCCGACAGCGTCTGGCCGAATTGATAGGTTCCCCGCAGCGACCAGCGAAAATTGTCGCCGCGGTTCGCGCCGCGTCCGAGTTCATAGGGGATCACTGCCTTGTTCGAACTGGTGTGAATCCACGTCACGCTGGCGTCGAAACGGCCGCGATTCGTCAGCCGGAGCGCCGCGTGCGGCTCCAGTTCACGAAGACTCACCTGCACGGCCGTGCGCTCATCATTCGCCTCAACGGCCATCACGTCCACTCCCGTCTCCCACCGACGGGACAGTGCGACGGTGTTCTCCTGAGAAAATTGGACGCGATCCATATCGCGATCGGGAGTCGCTCCGCTCTGATAGCGCAGCCGTTCGCGGGACAGAAGCGCTTCAGTTTCGCCGCGCCAGAAACTCCAGTACTTTGCACGCACGCGCACTGAGCCTTCGCGCAGCGTCCGGGACTGTCCCCCGTTGAGATATTGATTCTGCAGCGACTGCTGGAAACGATAGCGCAGGCGCGCGCCCAGCTTTTGACTCAGCCGGCGAATATGTACATCCTGTCGGAGCAGAACGGTTCCCCAGAGCGTGGAATCGCCGCGATACAGCGCCTGATCGAGCAGCAGCAGTCTCGTCGTCAGCGCGCGGCGCGTCCGTTCCTCCAGAGTCAGCTCCGTCTCAGACGAGAGTGCGCGCAACCACGCCGCCAGCTGATCGGAATGGAGTTCGTCGGGGCGCAGCCAGAACAGCGAATTGAGCGTGAGTTCGGTGGCCGGCTCATAGGCGCCCGTGTAGCGCGGAACCAGAATGTAATTTCCCTGATCGTCGGGAATATATTGGTCGCCCTCGCGGCGATAGCTGCCCGTTCCTTCGGTGACCTCCACGGCCACCAGAATCTGATCCTGCGAGCGCGTCTTGGCAACTTCATAGACCACGTTCGCCTCGTACACGCGATTGCGCGGAATAAGGAGCGATTCCAGCCGCCCCACGTCCGTCGCTACATCCGCCGAATCGGGAGTCGCGTAGTCTTTTTCGCGATGCGCATAGCGCAGCAGCGTGCGTCCCCCTTCCGCGGGATTCCATGCCGCTTCCGAAGACATGACGTAGGAACGCGCCGACTCCGCGAATGTATCATGCATCGTCAGATAGTCATCGAGACGCCACCGATACTCGCCGTCCCACGAGAGATTCGCCGGAAGCTGCACCCCCACGCCGCCGAAATAATCCAGAAATCGAAATCCCGAAACTCCTCCGGCATAGCGGTCGCGCTTGCGTTCGCGCTCCGCTCCCATCCGCGGCGCGAACCGTCCGATTTGCCCGCGAAGGTCGCCGTGCTGGCGAATCCAGTCTCCACGCCGGCCGGTGATGGTCTGATCGCTCTGAAGAGACAGATGTTCAGCGGTCAGATTCCAACGTTCGCGAACATTTGCCGTCAGCCCGACAGTATGCCGCCGCGATGAGGATTCCGATGGCCGCTGCAAATCTCCATAGCTGCCGTACAGAGTGAGTTCGCGAATTGGGCTGAGCCTCGCGTCCGCTTCGCGAATGGTCTCTTCGACGCCGTCATTGGCGGTTGCGTCCCAGTCGCGCTCGAATTCCACTTCAGAGCTGCGGCTCATTTCGACAAAGCGGCGGTCGCGATGGCGAAGCTTGACCGTCGCACCGACGCGATAAGGTTTCACACCCAGCAGTGACGGTTTCTCGCGCGAGAAACTTACCGCTCCGGTCACCGCGGCGCCATCATTGTCCGCGTCATCGAGATTCGAAAACGTATTGAAATCACGGCGGCTGGCGGCGGCCTCTCCGCTAATCTGCAGCCCGCCAATCGGCGACACGCTCAGGCGAACGTCAGCCAAGTCCTGTCGGCCGGGAAGCGGCAAACGACGATAGGGACGATAGCGTCCGCCACCCTCGCCGACCCAGCGAAAATAGGTCAATCCCAGCGAATCCGCCGTCGCTTCATAGTCACCGTTTCCCGCACCGAAATCGTCGAACGACACCCGCCACTCCCCGGTTGGCTTGTTTACGGAGTCGCGGGGCGAAAAAACGAAAATCGTGTCCGGGAGCAATGTGTCCGCGAGTACGTAGTCTCCCCCGGTGATCCCAACATACTCCCCGGCGAAAACTACTGCCAGCGACGGATCATCGCCGGCGGAGGCGAGTACGGTGCGATCCTCATCCAATAGCCCGATGTTCGCGGGACGAGTGCGGTCGTCGGCTTCGCTGATCCAGGTAACCGCGGCGTTCACTCGATTCGCGGCCAGCGAGGTTTCGACG
>JAQTRJ010000036.1 GCA_028711875.1 bacterium
CCGCCGGCCGCCCGTTCACTTCCGCCAGATACGCTTGCGCGCCCTCGTGATGAAAAAACATCAGGCACATTCGCCGGTGATTTTCCGTCAGCGGCCCGCCGTCGCTGAAGCCGCCATCTACGACCCGCACCCATAACTCCGCTTCGTCCGCCGCCGCTTGCCGCACGGAAATCTCCGGCGGATCGGATTCCCGATCATCCGTTTCTGCCAGATCGCGGGCCAGCACGTTCACGAACCAATGCAGTTGAAAATGGTGACTTCGCAGAGCCTCGAGCAGCGACGGATCGGCCAGCGCGCACGCGTCCACCCGCGGGACTGCGCCATGCGAGTGGTAGAAATCCACCACCTGCGAGATGTCCGCTTCCGTCACCGGCCCGTTGAGACCCAATCCCACCGCGTACGATATCGGAAGATCCGCGCCCACGAAGGCGGCCACTCCGCCCGCCACCGGCATCGCCGCCGCTCCCGAATCCGGAAACAGCCGCTGGGCCGCTTCGACATTCGAGATCAGCGACCGCGCATTGGCCGCCTCAATTCGCCCGGCCAAGTCCGTTTGGCTTGCGGCAGAGATAGTCATGAGGTGATCTCGATATGGACACTTACAGGTTCCGGCCGGGTTGCGCGCGGCGGCGGGGTGACTCTGGAGAGTCACCACCGGGAGGTTTGTCTGCGCCGAAGATTCCGGGCACGCGAGGACGCATGCCTCGGCGAAAAGACGTCATAGGTTCGCATGCAAATACGTTTGGGCTGAGCAAGGGGGCTGAGATTCTGGACGCCCGCGCAAAGTCTCTTGGATGAAACGATGTGGCGGAAAGCGCGGTGTCCAGAATGACAATATTGAAGAGAGATTCTTCACTTCGTTCAGAATGACAGCGTGGTTGTGCTCAGAATGACAGAGTGGTTGTGTTCAGAATGACACAGAAAAAGTATTCAGAATCACAGCGCATGTGTCACTTGACCAGCACCATCTTCCGCGTCTGCGCGAAATCTCCCGCCTGCAAGCGGCAGAAATACACGCCCGAGGCAAGCGCACTCGCATCGAACAGCAGATCGTGCCGTCCGGAGGGCAGCACGCGGTCGGTGAGCATGGCCGCTTCGCGTCCCAGCACATCATAGACGGCCAGCCGTACTTTGGAAGTGACCGGCAGATCGAAGGCGATGGCCGTGGTCGAGTTGAACGGATTCGGATAGCACGGAAGCAGCGTGAACGCGTTCGGAATTTCGGACGCTTGTTCCTCGGCGGCCAGTCCGACCGCACCGATGCGCTGTCCGAGCAAGTCGAGAATCCGCGAGGACGACTGCCAGCGATCCGTCACCCAGAGAATCACGGCGGTGCCGGGAGAACTTTCCACCAGCAGCGGCGAGTCTATGAGCTCGGTCGTGCTGTCGCACAGAATCGCACCGAGCTGCGGCTGCCAGAACGGATCGGGACCGGCTTGTCCCTCCCCATTCAGATGATTTCCCGCCAGCAGCGGATGGCGCGACGAACCGCTCAGCGTGCGGTAGTCACTCCAGACCACAAACAGCCCGCCCATCTGATCCGAAACGGCGGCCGGAGTGAACTGACCGTAGGGCGCATCGCAAACCGGCAATCCGGTGTTGCTCCACTCGCGCACTCCTGTCGGCGAGAATTTCTGCGCCATGACCTGTTCGTTGGTGGCATCCGTCTGATCAATCCAGACCACGAACAGATTATCGTCGGGATCCACCACCGGACGCGGCGAGAGCTGACGCGGCACCGGATCGGACACGGGAATGCCGTTCTCCTGCCAGAGGGGAACACCGTCCGCCGAGACATGCTGCGCATAAATCAGATCACGGTCAGTGCCGCGCCGGTCGTCGGGCCACACGCAATAGGCTCCGTCCTGCCCGTCGGGCACGAGCCGCGGATTCCACGGCATAAGGCTGGAATCGGCGACGGTGATTTTCCACGAGATCGCGCCGACCGCCGCAATTCGAGCCATCATCAACCCTGCGACGTAGTCGGAATAGGCGACGATGCACGATCCATTGGAGCGGGGAATGACCTTGAGTTGGTAAGAGTCCCACAGCGTTTGATCGCTGAGCATGACCACCTCGTCCCAGAGCGGCAGACAATGCGCATCGTAGCGGCGGGCGTAGAGTCCGTACTCCCCGCCGACGTACGCCGAGAACATCGCATAACAGCCGCCCGTTCCATCCGCCGCCAGCGCGACGTTCCACTGTCCCTCATTGACGTCATCCCGCCACACCCATTCGCCGTCTTCATCGGAAATCCGTTCGCCGTCGGCGCCCACGTGGCTCAGAAACGATAAGAATCCATATTCCTCGTTGCCAATCGTGCAGGAGGCGAAGAAGCCGCCCGAGCCGTCGGCGCAGACGGACCCCACATTCCAGAAACCATAGACCGTATCGAGTCCCTGCGCGAGCTCGCGATCGCGCAGGCCGCCTTCGACCCCACCAAGACTGTCGAGAATCAAATAGTAGCTGTGGTTCTCACTCCAGAGCAAGCCGGTGCGGCCGCCGGACATGGGCACGGCCAGCGCTCCCCAGCCGCCATACTGATAACAGCGAACGAGATTCACACCATCCTCGCCGAACAGCCGTTCGCCGCTCGTGCGGTTCAGTTTCTGAAAAACCAACTGATTCCCCCGCTCGACTTCGCTCTGCGCGGCCACGAGGTATCCATCCGATTGCGGGATGATGACGGGGAGCGACTGATCCCTCGGCTCGATCAACACGGGCATGCGCTCCATCGGCCAGGCCATCGCTCCCTGCTCATCGAGATGCGTCGCGCTGATGTTTGCGCCCCAATCGTCCTCGCTGGTCGCGCTGTAATCTTCGCAAACACCGACCAGACCGCCCGCTCCGTCGCTGCAGATGCTGAGTTTGCAGTAGGCCCTGGCGCTGTCGCAGAAGAGCGTGCCGTTTTCCTCCCAGCGGGCGAGGCCGGCGGGATTCAGCTTCTGGGCGAAATAGCGCGCGTATCCGGTGTACTCCCGGTCATCCTCCCAAGTCAACAGGCAGCCGTCGGTGACCGATCCGCTACGGCTGGAAGCCAGCGACAAATTCATTCGATATCCGGGCAGACTGCACAGGCACACTCCGTTCGCCTGCCACATCGCTTCGCCGTTCGCGCTCAAACGCTGCGCCCAGATGTCATAGTCCTGCGAACCGGCAATGTGGCTGTTCCATGCGACATACGCGCCGCCGCTGCCGTCACTGCACAGGCGGGGTTCCCCGTTGCGGATCGGCGGCATGCTCGCCACCGTGATAGACTCGCCCCACGGCAGGCCGCCGTCCGACTGAATTCGGGTGGCGCGAATGGCATAGACGTCCATGCCGGTCTGGTACGACCACGCCAGAACGATTCCGCCCGCGCCGTCGGAGATGACGCCGTAGTCCCCGCCGGTTCGGTCAGAAATGATGATCGGGCTGGGCCAGTCCACGGTTCCCTGAAAGGTCACATGCTGCACGAGCAGGGTGGGATAGTAGCTGATGCTGGCGATCCATGTGATCCACGCGCCGCCGGCGTTGTCCGAGATCAGTCGCAGGGAACCGGGAACCGTTTCCGAGCTGATCCGGTCTATGCAGACTCCGTACACTCCCTGGCTGGACCAGAGGAGGTTTCCCGCCCCGTCCATTCGCTGCGCCCAGACGTCGCCGCCGTAGCCGTAGGTTCCGCCGCCGCGCGGTTCATCGCGGTAGTCAATCCAGGCCACGATCCAGCCGTTGGTCGTCGGCGCGGCCACCGGGTTGCTCTGTTCCGCCCCATGCCGCGTGACGTCCACGCCCGCGCTGTCCCAGGCCATCGCGCCGTCGGGACTAATCATCTGCGCGTAGACGTCGCGGCTGCCGCTGCGCATATCCGACCACGCGACCAGCGCGTTGCCGTTTTCTTGCTGCGCGACCGCGCGTTCCCATTCGAGAGCGCCGTTTTGCAGAATCGGCACGCCGTGCGGATCCCATATCCGGGGATCGGCCTGTGCCGCCGCCGCCATCATCATCACCGCCAAGAGAATTAGATGCGTCTTCATGAGTCTGCCCTGCTTTCTGGAGTGCGTGGTTCGTGAACGATCCTATGTCGGTTAATGTCTCATCAAAGAGAAATTGCTACAATGGTTGCCTTGAACCTTGTTAGTACATATCCTCGTGTAATCGCACAAATGAATGCGGCATGTGGTCTAGACATGGTTTCTTAAGCATGGTCCAATGCCCCCTCGAGTAAATCAATTTCCTTGGAGAGCTCATCGTCGTTTCTTAGATAGAAATCAGCCTCCGCAATATGCTGCCTCAAACGCTTCTGCCGATTTGCATCAATTCTGCCGCCCTTCTGTAGATATCTTGCACTGTGCGCAAACAATGCTGAGTAGGCTTGGTAGCGCATTAAATAACTCAATCTTTCTCGAGAGAGAGCTCGGTTAAGACTATCGAAGCCCTCTATAAATAATTCACTTCTTGGTGTTGAGCACCTTTCCGCGGCAATTATTAGGATCTTTCCAAGCGTTGTCCAGGAGAGGGGGGCTGAATGCAAGCCGACTGCATTTCGTGCAAATTGAATCGCCCTATCGATATCATTACCTATGGTAAGTAAAGCGCGTTGCTCCCAGTAACGAGCGTTCCATCCATGCGATTGTTCTGTTGCATCAAAGAAAGCCATTCGATTTATTCCAAGAATCCGACATGGATATTCATCTATATCATAAAGCCATCGGAGAATCTTGGCTTCTGGTGTACCGCGCTGAATTGCCTCTACGCTTGAGAATGGCGCAAGAATATTTGCCAGTCGGACAAAGGAATCTAGCATTGTGTCGGGATGATCTTGGGCGACGCGTGATAATAGGATATCCCTCCAAAAGGAATTCTCCACAACCACATAATCGGAATTGTGACCATAATATCTCAGACGAAGCGAGGTGGTCTCATTGAATAAATCTTGTACAGGGACATCTGTGCCTAAAAAATGTTGTAGAATTGAATACCTAAGTCCTGTGTCCGTACACGAATTTGCCAGTGCGCATACCAAATAGACATCACGATACCTCGCATCAAGATGATCCCAAAGCGATGCAGCAATCTCTTCAAGGGGACGGAAGTCGTTTAGGATTCGACATATTGCTGCAAGTACAATATCGCCCCTCAGTAAATGCTCAATGCTATCGTTCGGCAGATTTGCCTGTTCGCCAAGCATGTTCAACTGCCTGTATCGTTCTACTAGTGTCAATCGCTCATGGCGTGATAATTCCCCTATTGTGAATTGAATTAATGAGCATCGCTCAAGCGTTTCGCGTACCACATTTGTTCTGTAAGTGCGATCCGAACCGATCACGAGTATTTTTCTTGTGATTTTTCCACTCTCTAGGATACAAGAGAGACTCTCCACATGATCAGCAATAGAATCCACCAGCAGTACACAGTTTTCGGCAACTCGGCTCAATCCGTCAATTGCGGATGCCGTCTCCAGACAATCGTTTCCCACGAGCTCAAGGACAATATTTCCAGTCTTGGCTAATTCATAAGCAATCCTCATCGCAAGCGTTGTCTTTCCTGTAGCAGGATCATCGTTAATTAGGATGATTCTGTTCCCAACCTCATCCTTGAGCAAACGCTCAGCCTCGGCGATGATGCTTGCAGCAACATCCCGCTGAATGTCGCTCTGACGCTCAATGTCTGCCCACTCCGGCTTCCCACCAAATGCGAAACGAGTAGGATCCGCGAATCTGTCACGCGCCACGGTACCAATCCTGCGAAAACGCCGAAAGAATTCGCGTTGATTATTCGCTTCCGGAAGTGAAGTGAGGAATGCCGGTCTATCCCCCGGCACATACAGGCTGAGCGGGCTAGGAGGATTTGGAACCCGCTCAACCAGCCATTCAAGGAAGGTCTCTAGTGTTGCTTCAACTAGAGTGAAACCATGCTTGGCGCAGATATGGTAGGTGAAATCGTCAGGATCGGGTTCGATATAGAGAGAAGGTCCCTGATCTTGTCGGACCATTTTGGGAGTCCGCCTTGAAAGATAGAATCCGATATCTTGTTCATTAAATCGAGTACCAGCGATAATAATGGAATAGCTAGCAAGAAAATCTGCGAGAACTGCCAGGCATGAACGGTACTCGTTAATACCAGATATGTATTCATGACTCGCAAAGACAAATCCTGTTTCAGGCCATTTCAGTACAGATCCATGAAGGTGAGCAATAACTGCCTCATCTTTCCCACGCGGATCTGTCCATGGTTCATTGAAATTCAATATCCGCAAGGTTTGAGCTGCTGTTGGAGTGCAATTATAGAGATTCTCCAATACATCGTCTATGTTCAAAGTAAAAATACGATTCCAAATATAGCGAGTAAGTGGAGTGAGTTTAGTATCCGGCGAACAGCCCCGGTATCTTTCAACAACGTGCGTTTCTTTCTCCTCATGAGAAAGCATTTCATATATTTGACTAAGTGTGGTACCTTCCCTTACTTGTCGGAGCCTACATAATTCCTGGTGAAGGGCAGATGTACCGAGTAGTAGATTCCCTTTTTTGTCATGGCTCGTGAGTGACACACCAGTACCAACAAGAAGACTGTAGTCACCCGCCTTAATTGAACGCTCAAACGAGGGAATAAGTGTATCGGGAATCATGTTTCTTTGTCCCTTTATATCCACGGTTCATGCGGAACCGCGGCGTGGAGATTGACATTGTGCTCGTACGGGCGGCGCTTGAGGTCGCTGGTTACGCCGTTATACAAAACGCGCGTGAGGCTGGAAAGGATATAAACGTAGTACGTTTTCATTCTGAAAGGGTCCGGGCTGAACACGGGGCTGAGACTCTTGAAAGATTCTTCACTGCGTTCAGAATGACAAATGAGAAGGTTCGGATGACAATGACTCGCTACCCTTCCAGGACGTCGGACATTTTGTAGAAGCCGGGCTGTTTTTTCACGAGCCAGCTGGCCGCGCGGAGAGCGCCGACGGCGAAGACGGCGCGGGAGTCGGCGCGGTGAATGATTTCGAGCCGCTCGCCGGGGCCGCCGAGAATGAAGCGGTGTTCGCCGGGGACATCGCCCATGCGCAGGGCGGTGATGGTCGTTTCCTCGCCCGTTTCTTTTTCCACGGCGCGCGCCAGATGTAACGCGGTTCCCGAGGGGGAATCTTTTTTTTGCGAGTGATGAACCTCGATGATGTGCCGCTCGTAGCCGGGAAGTCTTTTCGCGGCGATGGCGGCGAGGCGGAACATCACGTTCATGCCCGGAGACAAATTCGGCGAATGCAGAACGGGAATCTCATTGGCCGAGGCGCGCAGCTCGTTGGTGGTCGCCTCCGGCAGTCCGGTCACGCCGCACAGGTAGGCCGCACCCTGCCGCAAGGCCAGATCGAGATTGCCGAGCACGGCGTCCGCGGCGGAAAAATCGAGAATGATTTTCACGTCGTCGGGAAGCGTCTCCGGCGGCGGTTCGATGGTCAGCGTCTCGACGATCTCGCCCGCGCCCGAAAGATCATAGCCGTAAGCCAGCAGCAGATCATCGTGCCGCCACGCCTGCTTGAGAATCTCGCGGCCCATTTTTCCCGCCGCACCGAACAGCGCACAGATCGCCGGTTCAGACATGAGCCACGATTCCTTCACGATAAGCCCGCACGGCCAGCGCGATTTTCTCGCGAGTATCCGGTTTCACCGGAACGAGCGGCAGCCGGAGTTCGTTCTGGATTTTTCCATCCATCCACAGCGCGCACTTGATCGGCGCGGGATTGGTCTCGAGAAACAGAGCGTTTGCCAGCGGGGCGATGCGGCGGTGCAGCGGGAGCGCGCGATAGGGATTGTCCTTCCAGAAAATATCCACCATCTCGACCAGCGGTTCGGGTTCGAGATTGGCCACCACCGAGACGACGCCCTCGCCGCCGACGGAGAGCACGGGCAGCGTGAGACCGTCGTCGCCGGAGAGCACGTTCATCCGCCCTTCGACGCGCGCGCAGAGATCGGCGATCTGCACGAGATTGCCGGACGCTTCCTTCATGCCGTCCACGTTGTGCAGATCGGCGAGTTTCTCGACGGTCTCGGGCAGCATGTTCACGCCGGTGCGGCCGGGGACATTGTAGAGAATGAGCGGCAACTCGGTCGCGGCGGCCACGGCCCGGAAATGCGCGAGCAAGCCTTCCTGCGTCGGCTTGGTGTAGTAGGGAGTAATCACCAACGCACCGGCGGCGCCAAGTTCGGCGGCCTCGCGGCAGTTCTGGATGGTGGTTTCGGTGTTATTGGTGCCGCAGCCGGGCGCAACGGAAATATCGCCCGCCGCTTCGATGCACAGGCGGATCACGCGGCGGCGTTCTTCGCTGGTCAGCGTCGAGGCTTCGCCGGTGGTGCCGAGCGGAATGAAACCGCGCACGCCGCGAGTGGCCAGATCGCTGACCAGCGTTTGAAAGGCGGTTTCGTCAACGTGATGGTTCTTGAACGGGGTGACCAGCGCCACCCACACACCGTGATAGACATTCATGGGGAGAGGATATTTTAAGGTTGATCTTTCGTTGATGTTCCGGCCGGGTGGCGCACGGGGAAGGGGTGACTCTGGAGAGTCACCACCGGGACGCGACAACCATGCTGCGCTTAATCCGGCTCCGAGGGATTAGAAAACGGTTCCAGCCGGGTTGCGCTCGGGGAAGGGGTGACTCTGGAGAGTCACCACCGGGACGCGACAACCATGCTGCGTTTAATCCGGCTCCGAGGGATTAGAAAGCGGTTCCGGCCGGGCGAGGACGCCCGGCTCGGCGATCCCTCTGCCAGGGCCGGTCGGGAGACCGACAACGGCGGAGCGGGTCGCGGGTTCGCAACTACTACAAAACATATCAATATACCGACACAGGGCCTGAAAGTCAAACCGCACCGTCCCATCTTTTTTCTCTGTCGCTTCTGATTATTCCATGTATAACAACGTATTCTGCCAAATCAAGACGAGCCGCTACGCGCGAAAGTGCACGTTTTCGCCCGGCAACCGGTTTTCAAGATTTGACGGTCGGTTGCCGATAATCAGCATGAACAGCGCTCGCGGCCGTCTCCACGGGGAGGCCGGCGAACCAGAACTCCAACCATCCGCCAACCATAAAGGAGAGCTTGCCATATGCCCGAACCCACTGTGCTGATTATTGATGAAGAACGTTCTTCGCTGGAAGCTCTCTCGGAAGAAGTTCGCGCCGAACGCGTCTGCCGCGTGCTCACGGAGTGCGATCCCACCGCCGCTCTGGAGCGTTTGGAGCGGGAGGCGGTGGACCTCGTGCTCTGCGACGTCGGTTTATCGCGGGCTTCCGGTTTGGAGCTGCTCGAGACAATCAAAGAGCGCCAGCCGAATCTGCCGGTGATCGCTCTGACCGACGGCACAGATTCCGAAACGACGGCGCAGGCACTGCGCAGCGGAGCCGTTCACGTGCTCTCGCAGCCGCGCGACGCACGATTGCTCGCGGCGGCGATGGATTCGGCGCTGTCCAAGCTGCATCTGGCGGGAGAAGTGGAGAAACTGAAGCGGCGGCTCGGCGGGGATCACAAACTCGGCGGGCTGGTCGGACGCAGCGCGGCCATGCATCGGGTGTTCGACCTGATTCGCGAGGTCTGCGAGGTGGACAGCACCGTGCTGATTCGCGGCGAGACCGGAACCGGCAAGGAGCTGGCGGCGCGGGCGCTGCACTTCGAGGGGCCGCGCGCACAGAAGCCATTCGTGAAAGTGAACTGCTCGGCGCTGCCGGAAACGCTGCTCGAAAGCGAGCTGTTCGGCCACGAGCGCGGCGCTTACACCGACGCGAAGACGTCGCGGGTCGGGAAATTCGAGCTGGCCAACGGCGGGACGGTGTTCCTTGACGAAATCGGCGACTTGTCGTGCTCGACTCAGGTGAAGCTCTTGAACGTGCTGCAGGATCGCGAGATCGAGCGGCTCGGTTCGAACAAGCGCGTGCCGGTGAACATCCGCGTGATTACGGCCACCAATCGCGATCTGGAGCGGCTGATTCAGGAAGGGCGGTTCCGCATGGACTTGTACTACCGCCTGAACGTGGTGCCGCTGACGATTCCGCCGCTGCGCGAACGCCGCGACGACATTCCGCTCTTGTGCGCGCATTTTCTGGACAAGATCGGCGGACGGCTGGGCAAGGGAAATTTCACGATCAGCGAAGAGGCGATGGCGCTGCTGCTCGCGCACCACTGGCCGGGCAACGTCCGCGAGCTGGAGAACACGATCGAGCGCGCGATTCTCGCGACCACGGAAACCGCCATCGGGCCTGAGGTCCTGAGTTTTCTCACGCGCAGCGTCGTTCCGCAGGACACGCTGGCCGGCTGGACACCGGTGGCCGGGCCGGCGAGTTTCCCCGCGCCGTTCGCGCAGCCGAAGTCTGACAGCGGCGAGCTGATGACGCCGGGGCCGCTCAAACCCGCGCTGCGCAGTTTCGAGAAGCTGTTCATCGAAAGCGCGCTTTCGGCGGCGAACGGTCACGTGCTGCGGGCCGCGCGGATGCTGAAGATTGACCGAACCACGCTGTGGAAGAAGGCGCGCGATTTGGGAATCAACTTGCACGCCGAGCGGGAATGAGAAAATCGTGAGTTTGGGAGGAGAAGACAGCGGGCGCATCGTGATGATGCGCCCGCTTGATTTTTCGCAAGGACTACCGCGTAGGTTCCGGCCGGGTTGCGCGCGCAAGGTTCCGGGCACGCGAGGACGCATGCCTCGGCGAAAATCGTTGCGCTTGATCCGGCGCGGCAGGGAATGTGGTATCGCGAAATTCCGGCAGGGACACAGTCCCTGCTCGGCGATCTCAATGATACCTGTTGGCGATCAACACGCGGGAGCGTGTTGGGTAGTGCCGCTTAGGGTTGCAGGCGGGCGGCGATCTCCTCGCGGGTGGCTTTGCCGCCGAGATCCTCCACGATGGAGAGAACCGATCCGATGGAGCCGATGTAGGCGGTCACTTCGTAGAACATCGAGGGCGCGAACTGCACCACGCCGGCATGGACATAACAGGTATCGGCCGTGTAGCCGTGGAAGAAAAAGGGGCCGCCTGAGTTCTGGCCGTAATAGACGAGGTAGTAATCCACGGCGATGGGGTTGCCCTGCATCGAGGTGTTCACGGACGACCAGCACAGATGACCGTCCGCGCCTTCCGCCCAGACCACGAGATCGTGGACGGGTCCCGGCTGCAGTCCGACCTCGCCGATTCCCGAGAGAGCCGCCGTTACGGTATCGTCATTCAGCGCATTGGAGACCACGCGCAGCGTATCCCGGAATTGGCCATTCCCCGGCGGATCGAAGGCAATCACCACAGGTTCGCTGCTTCTCGGCGCAACGGAGAGCGGATAGGAAACCACCGAGAACGGAGGATTCACCGTCACTTCGGTCACTTGAAGAGCGGTGTTTCCCGCGTTCTCCAGCGCGACGGACAGAGTCTCGGGATGTTCAGGCTCAACCGTCGGAAAGTCCAGACTGGAGGGATTGAGAGCGGCCGTGGCATAGAGGAAGAGGAAGTAATAGCAGCCCATATCCGCGCGGGTGCCGTCGGGATCGTTATCGGCCGGATCGGGATTGCCGGCATCCCGGCAGGGAGAGCCGCTCTGAAGATGATAGTCTGCCGCGAGTGT
>JAQTRJ010000037.1 GCA_028711875.1 bacterium
TAGCGCTCGATCAGCCGCGACGCCACGATCCCGATCACGCCCGGATGCCAGCCTTCGCGCGACAGCACGATCGAACGCGCCTCGAACGGATTCATCGTGCGCTCGATTTCCGACACCGCCTCCTCGAGCGTCCGGTTGTCAATGTCCTTGCGGCGGCGGTTCTCGTCTTCGAGCACCATGGCGATCTCGCGCGACGAACTCCGGTCGCGCGTCGTTAGGAGCTTCACCGCCCTGAGCGCGCTGCCCAGGCGTCCCACGGCGTTGATCCGCGGCGCGATCCCGAACACGATGTCGCCGACCTCGATCTTGCCCGACTTGATGCAGGCCGTCTCGATCAGCGAAGCCAATCCCACTTCCGGCAGCGTGTTGATCTTCTCGAGTCCGAGCTTGACGAACACCCGGTTTTCGTCCACCAGCGGCACGATGTCGGCCGCGCTCCCCAGCGCCACCAGATCGAGATATTTCTCGGAATACTCGTCGTCCAGATGGAGCTTGCGGATCAGCCCCTGCGTGATCTTATAGGCCACCCCCACTCCGGAGAGTTCCTTGAACGGATAGCCGCAGTCTTCACGCTTGGGATCGCAGACGGCGTGCGCCTCGGGGATGGCGTCGCCCGGTTCGTGGTGGTCGGTGATGATCAGGTCAATGCCCTGCGTGGCCGCGAATTTCGCTTCCGCGATCGAAGTGATTCCGCAGTCCACCGAGACGATCAGTCCGGCTCCGCCCTTAGCCAGTTCCGCGATGCCGGTGTCGGAAATTCCGTAGCCTTCATTCTGCCGGTCGGGAATGTAGGGTACGACGTCGCCGCCGAGGTCCTTGAGGAAAAGATACATCATCGAGGCCGCCGTGATCCCGTCTACGTCGTAGTCGCCGTAAATCGCGATCCGCTCGCGCCGCTCGAGTGCCAGGATGATCCGGTCTACGGCCTTTTCCATATCGGCCATGAGAAACGGATCATGCAGGTGCGTGTTCAGCGGATTGAAGAACTTGTCCACCTGCTCGGCGGTCTCAAGCCCGCGATTGATCAAAATCCGGGCGATCGTGTACGGGATGTCGGACTCTCGACTTAGGCGCTCGATCTCCTCATGGGGCCGGCTCTCCACCAGTTCCCATTTTGGTTGCATGATTGGTCCTGTCTATGTTTCATAACACAAAAAAATCAAGTTGGAAAATCCGCTTACTGCACGATGCGCCCATGAACAAGATACCAGATCTCGTCGCGCCTGGCGTAGAAGGCGAATTCATCGGCATAGACGAGAGGGTTCGACACGGCTTCCCCGCAGCAATGACCGTGAAAAAACTCGTCGAAATCCGTCACCGTTTCCACACCAGCGTAATTCCAGCCTAACAGACTGTCGCGGCGAAAAAGAAAAAACGGTTTGCCGTCCAAGTAACGGTATTCAAAGGTCCCGGAGCAATGATACCTGTCGCTCAGAAACTCGCCATTTACGATCACTTGAAATCCACGGGTTGGCGTGTATCTCTTGGTCGTATCTTCGGCATCTCGATATGCCCACGACTCGATCCACCAATCATAGCCCCGAACATAGAAGAGCGGATCTTCTGCTCCGACACAATCTCGAAATTGAAAGACAACCGTATCGTTGCGGCAAAGCGAAAACAGGTCGCAGCTTGAGAATTCCCGATGCACCTCGCGCGTCCAGATGTTTCTATGAACATCTGAGGTCGGAGCAACCGGCCTGCCCTTGATGCTTGGCCCATCTGGTACACCGTGAAGCAGCGTGTCCTTTGAGCTAAGGGTTCCCCCTTGGGCATGAAAGCCGATCAAGTCTCTGATCGGTCTTCCCACATGCGCCTCGAACTCCATCCATCCCGGCTGCCAATAGCCAATGACGGAGTCACTCTCGATTCTCTCGACTCTCGGCAAACGGTATTCCGTGATTTCGAGTCGGCTTGGTGGCGGCTCTGCCAGAACAACGTTGCCAAGAACCAGTAGTATCAGCAACGGAAGTGGCTTCATCCTTCATCCTTCCGCCTTCATCCTTTTCTTCGAGTCCGCCGGTAAGCCGAATTCTGTCCCCTCCGTTCGCCGAGCCGGGCGTCCTCGCCCGGCCGGAATCAGGAGAGTGGCGATCATCTATCTGGGATCGCGATTACTCGCGACCTCACGCGACCTACCCGCCGCGTCTTTCGCTCTCCGGGCAAGAGAGACTCGCGGCTTACTTGGTCTTGCTCCGGGCGGGGTTTGCCCTGCCGCGAGTGTTACCACTCGCGCGGTGCGCTCTTACCGCACCTTTTCACCCTTACCGAAGGCGAAATGAGAAACTCGAAATTAGAAATGAGAAAGCGACAACGTTTCTTTCTAATTTCTCATTTCTGATTTCTAATTTTCTTCGCCTCCGGCGGTATCTTTTCTGTGGCACTGTCCGTTGCGTCGCCGCACCCGGCCGTTAGCCGGCGCCCTGCCCTACGGAGTTCGGACTTTCCTCAGACATGTTCGCCGCGCGGGGTCGCTGACCCCGCCGGAACCATGCCCGCGATCGCCTGGCGGACTCGAAAATCTATTCCCGACACGCCGGAGCGTGTCGGCTAGTAATCAGAATTCTACCCACTAGGCAACACGCTCCTGCGTGTTGCTCGCCCGTGTTGCTCGCGCCCGCATCGTGCATTACAAACCAACATCTCCCCCCTTCCCATCCATCGCCTGATTCACCAGCTTGTCTGCGTCCCTGTTCTCCTCGCGCGTGATAACTTAATCCCCCAACAGGTGCAGCAACGCTTCGCGCAATCTCAAACTCACATCCACCACATCCTTCGCTTCCTCGAAGTCCGCCGTCTCCCCGGGATACCGGAAGTCCACCGCCGCCCGCGTCAACAACTGCAAATCCTCTTTGTCTGCCGTCCAATCGGAACAAACCGGCCGCAGCAATTCATCCAACGCCAGCAACCGATGCGTTTTCGGCGGCATGACTCCCACATGAATCAGCAGCGCCTTCATGAGCTTTTCGACTCCCTGCTGCGCGTGAAAACAGACGGCATCGTAGTTGGGATAGTCGGTCACCTGCAACTCGCGCTTGGCTGTCGCGAAATCCGCCTCCGCTTTGTCCACCCACTCCTTAACCGTTTCGTTCATAGAGAACCTTCCCCCGGTCAAGGGCTTCTCGAATCAGCGGATCGCCTTCGGCATAGCGGCGTTGGGTGTCCTCGGGACGGCGCGCGATAATATCCACGTCGAAAGACGGCTTGCATTTCCTCCAAATCTCCAGCGACTTGCGGAAACCGCGTCCCTCGAACGGCATAATGACCAGCAAGTCCACGTCCGATTCGCGCCGCGGAACCCCGTAAGCATACGATCCGAACAGCACGATCTTTTCCGGCTGATATTCCCGTGCGATCCGATGCGATAATTCCTGGATGGCGGCTATACTGACCATGGCATCACTAAAACATTACACCTCGACGGTCGGAGACCGCCGCTAGTTTTTCTGTGCATCCATCGCCTGATTCACCAGCTTGTCCGCTTCCTTATTCTTCTCCCGCGGAACGTGGCGGATGCGCAGCGCGAACGGCAATTCGTCTTTGACCTTCTGCACGTCGTCGTAGAGCGCGCGCAGTCGCGGCTCCTTGATCTTCCATTTGCCGGTGATCTGCATGACGAGCAGCGTGCTGTCCGAGCGGACATGCAGCGTCTTGGCTCCACTCGCCCGCAGCACCGGATCGCTCGCGCATTTTTCAAGCAAATGGATCAGCGCCTGATACTCGGCCTCGTTGTTGGTGGCGTGGCCGATGGTCTTCCCCTCTTCGAACAGCACGTTGCCGTCCGCGTCCCGCACGACCACCCCGATCGCCGCCGGGCCCGGATTCCCGCGCGCCCCGCCGTCAATGAAAGCGAAGATATCCAAATTAGAAATGAGAAATGAGAAACGAGAAAACAGAAATCACAGCATTTTTCTCATTTCTAATTTCTGGTTTCTCATTTTACGGCACAATGATCCGTCCGCACGTCTCGCACAGCACGATGTCCGTCATCTTGCGGATGTTCACCTGCGTCTGCGGCGGAATCACGGCGAAGCAGCCGCCGCACGCGCCGTCGAGAATCCGCGCCACGCCCCGGCCGTCCTTCGCCTTGCGGATTCTCTCATAGTGAGCGTAAAGCGGTTTCGGCAGGCGCACGACTACGTTTTCGCGGCGATGCTGGAGCTGCCGTTCGTCCTGCTCGGTCTCGGCCAGCTTCTCGTTCAGTTCCGCGCCCTTCGTCTTCTCCTCGGCCCGCGTCTTCTCGAGCGTGACCAGCCGCTCCTCCACCTGCTTGGTCAAGTCGGTCTTGCGGTGAATCGCGCCCGTAATGTCCGTCTCGAACTTGCCGATCTCATCCTTGACGAAGTTGAACTCGGCGGTGATGGCGTCGTATTCGCGCGTCGTCTTGACCGCGTAAAGCTGCTCTTGCAGTTTGGTCTGGCGGACTTTCGCCTCCTCCAGCTCGCCCGTGCGGTCCGTGAGCAGATGGGCGGTCTCCTCAAGCGCCTGCTTGCGCTCGGCGATGAACGCCTCCATCGCCCCGATGTCCGCCCGCAACCGCTCCACCTCCTCGGGCAGATCGCCGCGCTCCAGCGCGATATCCATCAGCTCGTCGTCAATCCCCTGCAGCTCCGTCAGGAGCTGAATCGCCTCGCGTGCCTTGGTTTCCAAGCCTGCTTCCGTACTCACGAATGCCTCATCCGGTTTGGTCTAAATTTTATCGAAAGAAAAGGTGTGCGGAAACGGTTCGCGCACACCTTGTGATCTGTCAGTCGCGCCACAGAGTCGCCCGTGAATTCGTTGTTCAACGACAGGGAGGGCCAAATCCGTTTTGCTGAAGTGTGAGAGAAGGAACGTCATCTATGCGTGGGAAAAAGTCCGCGTGCTGCATGAGGCAGCGGTGGGCCCACCAGGATTCGAACCTGGGACCGACGGATTATGAGTCCGCTGCTCTAACCGCTGAGCTATGGGCCCTTCGCGCTCCGGCGGCCCCGCGAGCACGAGGCGGGCCGCAGGCGGGTTGGTCGCCCCCCGTTTCAACGGCGGCCGCAGCTAATTCCTAAAATATAGGAAACATGCGGTGAATGTCAAGGGGATCACAGTCTCAGTTTGCCACGTATCTCATTAAAAATACGTCAAGAAACAACGACTGCCTATCCCTTCCCTCTCAGAAACGATTTATTTTATTCACGCCGCACTCCAGAATCGGTTCCAGGACTTCCCTGATCCGTTCCGCCGGCGAGAATTCCATGGTCACATCGAGCACCCGAAGCGGCAATTCCCCTGTCCATTCCGGCAAACGGATCGCATCCTTCGCGGTGGTAACGATGGCTTGTGCTCCAGCGTGAATTGCGCTGTGGATAACCTGTCGAATATCCCTGTGGCAAAAGTGGTGATGATCGCGAAATGCGCGCCCGCCTACAACGTTTATTCTCATATTTTTTAATATATTATAAACTCTCGACGGTCGGGCAATGGAAGTCAGCAGAAAAACTGGTGTGGAAGGGTTTGTGGATAACTCGCAGGGAATGACCGTCTTCGGGCGAGCGGTTATCCACATCAGCCCCATCTCCCGAGCCAGCTTTTCGGCTTCCACAGCCGTCTCCCCCACACCGACCAAAACGGATGCGCGCCGCAGCGATTCGGCTGGCTCGCGCAGCGGCCCCGCGGGAAGACACCAGCCGTTCCCCAGCGGAGACTCTCCGTCCACCAGAACCAGATCGAGATCGCGGGCCAACCGGCGATGCTGAAATCCGTCGTCGAGGATAATCAGCCGCGCGCCAAGCTCTTGGGTCGCGTGCGCGGCGCTGAAAAAACGATCCGCGTGAACCACCACCGCCGCATTCGGCAGCGCGCGTTTGATCAGCAGCGGCTCGTCCCCGCACTCGCGATCATCCATCTGCGCTTCCACGACGACCAAGTCCGTGCGCGTGCGCCGATAGCCGCGGCTGAGCACGGCGATCGCGTTCGGCGCGGCCAGCTCGGGAGCGATCTCCGCGATGAGCTTACCCAGCGCGATTACCGTCGGCGTCTTTCCGCTTCCGCCGACCACGATATTCCCGACCGAGATCACCGGCACGGAAGCGCGTCCCGCGCGCGCCCGATCAAAGCGCGCGTGATAGCGTCTCGCCAGCGCGCGATACGCGAGCGAGGCGGGCACGGTCAGCGGCGCGGGACAGGCCGGGCGGTCAGGCGGAAACTCGCCGCTCAAAAATCCACGCGCAGAAAAACTGTCGGATGAGTGTACCACGTGTGATAGGCGAAGCCGTTCTTTTCGGTGTACGCGCCGGTGAAATTGCGGGAGATTTCCAGTTCCATTCCGATCGCCCATGGCCCGCGCCGATACTGCAACTGCGGTTCGGCCTGCAGCGAGTTCGGCTGATCTCCCGTCTGATTCGAATTCACGTCCACATAGCCTAAGAATTCCAGCGGAGTCCTTCGGATCGGGCAATACCAGACCGCCGTCAATTGCCAGCCCAAGTCCGCCGCGAACTCCTGCCGCGCGAGCGCCTGCAATTCAATCGCCGCCGGTCCGAGCGGAATCTCCGAAAGCGCGATTCCACCCAGCGCTGTGCGGGGAATTCCTTTGCCGAGCGCCGCGTCCGTGGGCAGCACGCCGTCATTGTATTGCAGAGCGAGATTCCATTTCGCCTGTCGCATCCTGAGCACGAAAAAATTGCGCGCGATCTCGAAATAACTCGCCTGCTGCCCGGTCGAACCGAAATCGAAATCGGTGAAAAAGAATGTCGTGCCCCAGCGATCCTGCTCGAAAATTTCCACCGTGGACGTGAACAGATCGCGGTGAACATCGCGATGGAGCTGAAGGTTCGTCCACAGATTCTTCTCCTGCGCTCGCGGAGCGGAAGAACAAGCACAGAGAGCGAGTAGCAAAAGGAGATACTTCATCATTCCGGTTTTGTTGGTTTGTCGAGGTTGTCCGGCACTCGACATTCTTCGCCGAGGCACCCGTCCTCGGGTGCCCGGAATCCTTCCGTCTTGTAGGGGCCGATTTATCGCGCCCGATTCATGCGTAGCGCTGCACTGCTGTGCGCCACTTCCCGCGGCGGCGAATCTCCCGATTCGCCCCACTTATTTCCCACTCTGTAGCGGCGCGATTCATCGCGCTCGTCTGTGGTTTCATCCCGACGTTTCGGGATGTTCTGTAGGGGCCGATTCATCGCGCCCTCTTTTCTGCGTTCAGCTTTCAGCTCTTCAGTCTTTCAGCTTTTTACTTCAAGAGCACCATCTTCCTCGTCTGCACAAATCCGTCCGTTTGCATACGGTACAAATACACTCCCGAAGCCAAACCCGATCCTTCGAAAACCACCGTGTGCATCCCCGCCGCTTGCACTTCATCCACCAAACTCGCCACTTCCTCTCCGAGGAGATTGAAGACCGCCAGCGTCACCCGGCTCGCTTTCGGCAGTTCATACCCAATCTGCGTCGTTGCATTGAAGGGATTCGGAAAATTCGGATGAAGCACGTACTCTTTCGGCGCAATCACGGAAATCGGCTCCGCGTCCAATTGATCCGGCCCCGTCTTCACCAGATAAAAATCAGTTTGGCCCGCGCCGAAAGACATGGTAGCACCCGCGATAATATAGCCTCCGTCGGCAGTCGGCTGAACGGAAAAAGCTCGGTCATCTCTATCCCCCCCATAGGTGCGCGTCCAGAATGTATCCCCTTGGCTATTCGTTTTTACCAACCAGCTATTCACCCAAGTTGGGGTACCCAAGCCGAAAGAGGTGGTAGATCCCGCGACAATATACCCACCATCAGCCGTCTGCCGAACGGAAAAGGCCTCCTCTCCATTGCTTCCCCCATAGGTGCGCGTCCATAGTGTGTCGCCTTGACTGTTTGTCTTCACAAGATAGAAATCTTCCGAGCCGGTAACAAAAGAATAGGTGTATCCTGCCACGACATAGCCTCCGTCGGTGGTCTGTTGAACGGAAAAAACGTCATCCCAATCGCTTCCTCCATACGTGCGCGTCCATAGCGTATCACCGAGGCTGTCCACCTTCACCATATAGATGTCGGTGGACCCCGCACCGAAAGACTCGGTATGTCCCGCCACAATATAGCCGCCGTCCTCCGTCTGCTGAACGGAATAGGCCCAGTCCCAACTGCTCCCGCCATATGTACGCGTCCACAACGTGTCCCCCAAATTATCCGTCTTCACAACATAGAAATCATAGTACCCCGCGCCAAAAGACATGGTCCGCCCCGCAACGACATTGCCTCCATCCGTCGTCTGCTCAATGGAAAAAGCCTCTTCAACATTGCCCCCTCCATAGGTGCGTGTCCACAGTGAGTCTCCTTGGCTGTTTGTCTTCACCAAGTAGAAATCATCTTCGCCCGCACCGAAAGAATCGGTCCATCCCGCCACGACATAGCCTCCGTCGCTGGTCTGCTGAACAGAATAGGCTTCTTCGTCGTCACTCCCCCCATACATCCGCGTCCAAAGCGTGTCCCCTTGGCTATTCGTCTTCACAAGATACATATCATATCCGCCTGTACCAAAGGAACTGGTGTATCCTGCTATGATATAGCCTCTGTCGGTTGTCTGCTGAACAGAATGGGCGCGATCATAGTCGCTCCCCCCATAAGTGCGCGTCCACAGCGTGTCGGGATAGGGCTGCGCCCACGCCGTGACCAGAAAAGAAATCGTAAGAAAAAGAATAGTGATCGCCTTCATGATCGAATCTCCCCGATTGGTTCATGATTCAATGTAGGTATGACCAACGCGAATGTCAACGGTGTCAGTACTTGCACTCCAGCCGATGATTCCTCTATCGCTCATCGCTTATCGCTTATCGCTTCGCCGATCCCTCATCCCTCTCCTCTCGCCTTTTTCTTCTTTTCCATTTGTAATTTGAAGTTTTGAGTTTTCTTTTCCCTCTTGACATTGATCCAGTAATATACTATATTTCCAACATGAAATGGTTCTCGCGAACCTTATAATAAACATCACCGGCCCCATATTCCCCCCGCTTCAGCGGGGGGATCAAGGGGGGCTTCTCTTCCTTCCCCCCCTTATTCTAAGGGGGGAATCGAAGCGCACGAAGATGCAGGGAACAAAGGTTCTTCTTCATCCTTCATCCCTCATCCTTCCTCGTGATGCCGACGCGGCCCCGCCCCACTCCTCTCGCTACGCACCGATATAAAGAGTGTCACCCCCCCTACCCCCCCAAAACCAGTTTTGGGGGGGAGAGAGTTTTCCCCCCAAATCTTCGATTTGGGGGGAATAAAAGGGGGGTTGGCTATGTTGCCGCCGAGAATCCCGCGCCCTTACCAGCCCTCTCGCTACGCACCGATATAAAGGTTGTGCGATCTTTGACATACTTCACGGAAAACCGCGCGGTCACTCCGTGAACCCACCGCTCCCCGTAGCGCCGCATGGATATGCGCCACTTCCCGCGGCGGCGAATCTCCCGATTCGCCCCAACGACCCTACCCGTAGCGCCGCACTGCTGTGCACTCTTCCGTAGCGCCGCATGGACATCCACTCCCGCCGAGCCGGGTTCAGCGCCGACAGTGTCTCGACAACCACACCCTCCTCGCGCGCAACCCGGCCGGAATCCCGCCTAAAAAACGGGCTAATTGCGCCTCGCTTTCCCCGCCCGACAGAGACACCCGGCCGTGCGAAACTGCGATCTTCTGTTTTTCGCCTTTTCGCCTGCTCGCATTTGCTTCCCCCTTCCCCCCTCCAAGCCCTTGATTTTGTGCCGGAAAGGGGATAAATTGTTGAAATTGAATAAGCAAAAGATGACCGGGAAGCTCCTGTGAAACTCCTGATTTTCGATATAGATGGCACGCTGACGCACCTCGACGGAGCGACCCGTACCGCCTTTGACACCGCCTTTCTACGATTGTTCGGCAGAAACGCCCGGATCGCCGGAATCAAGATGCACGGCCGCACCGACCCGATGATCTTCCGCGACTGCTATCGCGAAAGCGGCCTCGGCGACGACTGGCCAGACGCCTACGCGAAATTCCGCAGCATCTATATCGAAGAGCTTCCCGCGGCGATCCGCGCGCGCGGCGACAGCGTGCGACTCCATCTGGGCGTCCGCGAGTTGATCCGAGCGCTTCATGCGATGCCCGAGCGCGCCGCGCTGGCCCTCGGCACAGGCAACATGGAAGCCGGCGGTCGCGCGAAAATCGCCCACTTCGGACTGAACGACTTTTTTTCCGTAGGCGGTTTCGGCGACGACCACCACCAGCGAGTGGACATTCTGCGCGACGCGATCCGAAGCGCGGAAGCTCACTGGCGGCGAACCTTCGACGCGCACGACACGTGGGTGATCGGCGATACGCCCCACGACGTCGAAGCGGGTCAAGCCCTCGGCCTGCGCACACTGGGAGTCGCGACCGGCGGCGCGTTTACGCTTACGGAACTTGCGGCCACTCAGCCCGACGCGCTGTTCGCGGATTTGTCCGACACGGATCAGGTGCTCCGTGTGTTCGGATTGAGATCGTAGTCTGATGCTCGCGCGCTTCCGTTCCTCGATGATCGCGCTGATGACCGCGCACGTGTGCCTGAACTCGGGCGGCTATCTGTTCGCGAAAATCGGACTCAGCGAGTTCTCGCCGTTCGCCTTCGCCTTCTGGAGATTTCTGATCGGCCTCGCGGGACTCTCCGCCGTCCTGCTGCTGCGGCGGGTGCGGCTGCGGATCGAGCGCCGCGACTGGCCGAGAATTCTGCTGCTCGCGGCCTGCGCCGTTCCGGCCAATCAATTGCTCTATCTCAACGGCATGCGCTGGACGGTCCCGTCGCACACCTCGCTGCTCTACGGTTCAACGGCGGTTTTCGCGCTTGGATTGTCGGCGATTTTAGGCTATGAAAAGCTGCGGCCCTATAAAATCGCCGCGATTCTGCTGGCCGTGGCGGGAATCGCGCTGGTCGTCTCGGAAAGCCCGACGCGGCTCATCGGCAGCGAAAATTTCGCCGGCGACGTGCTTATCGCTCTCAGCGTGGTCATGTGGGCGGCCTACACGGTATTGGCCAAACCGATGGTGGAAAAATACGGCGCGGTGAAGACGACGCTGGCCTGCTTGATGCTCGGTTCGGTCATGACGCTGCCGTTTTTGGTGATTCCCGCTCTCGCGCAGGATTATTCCATCATCACGTGGCGCGGCTGGGCCGGACCGATTTACACGGGGATCATGGTCACTACGATTTCATATACGCTTTGGTTCGCGATGCTGAAGCGGCTTGATCCGTCGCAGGTGGCGATTCTGACCACGCCGCAGCCGGTGGTGACGACGATTTTGTCCGTGCTGATTCTGGGCGAGACCATCGGCGTTTCGCTGTTCATGGGCGGAGCGCTGGTGATCGGCGGCGTCTGTCTCATGCAGATTCCCGCCCTGCGCAAAATTCCCGACGGAGTCCACGCGGCGATCGGCACGTCTTTCAGGAATCAAACGGGCGCGTGATCCGACGCCGCCCCGGCCAGAGACCATGACTCGTCAAGACGCCGCCGATCTGCTCCGAAAGCACGCCGTTCTGCTCGAACTTCTCGGTGAAGAGAGTTTCCGCGCCCGCGCCTTCGAGAACGCGGCCCGCAATCTTGAAGCG
>JAQTRJ010000325.1 GCA_028711875.1 bacterium
CGCAAATACAAATCCCGATCCCAGACTGCGACAGTATGCGTTCCTAATGGTATTGAATTCAGCCCAAGAGGGCGATTCGATTGCTCTGAATCTGCTCGCTTCAATTCGCCAGAATAGCATTGACCAACGTGTGCGGGAGCAGGCTGCTCAATGGCATGCCGAATTGACGGAGTAGATTTGGCAAACATGAGCCAAGCTGAGCCTTTAGAAATGATATGATCGAAATCATTGAAGCCGATGCCTCGCACATCGAAGCCGCGCGCGCTGGTCCGGGAAAGCAAACTTAAAACTTGAAACTGAAAATGGCTGATTGAGATTCTGGACGCCGCGCTGCAGGATATTCTATTGTTGAGAGGAAAGTTGGCGCGTATCCAGAATGACAATTTGTTATTCCATGAGATTCTGGACGCCGCGCCGCAGGACGTATCGTTGATGAAAATGAATCTTGGCGCGTGTCCAGAATGACAACCCCCCTTTGATCCCCCCATAGAATGGGGGGAGAGAGGATTCCGGGCACGCGAGGACGCGTGCCTCGGCGAAGCGTAGAACCCCCCTTGTCCCCCCGCAAGCTGAGGGAGATGCCTATGAAAATCGGGATCATCTGTTATCCGACCTACGGCGGATCGGGCGTGGTGGCGACGGAACTCGGGCTGGCGCTGGCCGGGCGCGGGCACGAGGTGCATTTCTTCTCGACGGCGCGGCCGTTCCGGCTGGGCGCGTTTCAGAGCGGAGTGTTCTTCCACGAAGTGCCGGTGGTGCACTATCCGCTGTTCGAGCACACGCCGTACACGCTGACGCTGGCGTCCACGCTGCACGAGACGATCAAGCTGCACGGGCTGGACGTGATTCACGCGCACTACGCGATTCCGCACGCGGCGGCGGCGTACCTCGCGCGCGAGATGGGCGGCGGGCGGCCGCCGCTGGTGACCACGCTGCACGGCACGGACATCACGCTGGTCGGTTCGCACGCGGCCTACGCGCCGGTGGTGAAGTTCACGATTGACCAGTCGGATCGCGTGACGGCGGTGTCCGAATTTCTGAAGCGAGAAACGCACGAGCGGATCGGTGTGCGGCGCGAGATCCGCGTGATTCCGAATTTCGTATGCGGAACGATCTACCGGCGGCGGGAACGCAATACGCTGCGCGAACTGCTCGCGCCGCGCGGCGTCCCGGTGCTCATGCACGTTTCGAATTTCCGGCCGGTGAAGCGGATCGGCGATCTCGTTCGGGCGTTCATTCAGGTGCACCGGCGTGCGCGCTGCCGGTTGCTGCTCATCGGCGACGGGCCGGAGCGCGCGCAGGCCGAGCGGATCGCACAGGAGGCGGGTGTGCTCGACGACGTGCTATGCTTGGGAAATCAGGGCGACGTCGTGGAGCTGCTTTCGATTGCCGACGTGTATTGTCTGCCGTCGGAGACGGAATCGTTCGGACTCTCCGCGCTGGAAGCGATGGCGTGCGAAGTGCCGGTGGTGGCGTCGCGGGTCGGGGGGCTGCCGGAGGTGGTGCAAGACGGGGAAACGGGGTATCTTTTCGAAAAGGGAAACGTGGATGACATGGCGGCGCGTTTGCTCGATCTGCTGCGCGATTCGGATCGGAGAATCGCCATGGGCAAGGCCGCCCGCGCGCGCGCGCTGGAGCTGTTTCCGCAGGAGAAAATCGTGTCGCAGTACGAAGAGTTGTATGGGGAAATTGTGTAGCACGCGATGAACGATGAAGCCCTTCATTATCATCCTTGAAAAAGGCCTCTGACCCAAAAACCAATGTCGGGGCAGAGCCCCGACCCAGGGATTAGGAAAGCCGGGCAGAGCCTCGACCCAGGGATTAGGAAAAAGGAGAATGGAAGATGAAGCGGAAAGGCAGCGCGGTGTGGACGGGCGATCTGAAGAGCGGCGCAGGAACGATGTCGGTGGGCAGCGGATTTGTGAAGAATGCGCCCTACGTGTTCGCTGCGCGCTTCGAGAGTGCCGTCGGAACCAATCCCGAAGAACTGATCGCGACGGCGCACGCGGGCTGTTTTTCGATGGCGTTTTCGGGCGAGCTGGGCAAGGCGGGATTCACGGCGGAGAGCATCGAGACCACCACCATCGTGACGCTCGATTTCGTGGACGGCAAACCGACGGTGACGGAAAGTTTTCTCAAAATGACGGCGAAAGTTCCGGGAATCACACCGGACAAGTTTCAGGAGGTGGCCGAGGCGGCAAAAATCGGCTGCCCGATTTCGCGGCTGCTGAACGCGAAGATCACGCTGGACGCGAAGCTCGCGTGAGTGATGACCCCCCTTCTGTTCCCCCCAAATCGAAGATTTGGGGGGAAGGAGAAGGCGTTGCCGCGCACGGCTGTGCGGCGGGTCGGTTGCAAGCAACCGACACCGCGGCGAGAGACCTCGGGCGAAACTGGAAATTTGCCACGTCGGGATTCTTCTCGCAGAAAGGAATAAGTGGCGGTCTCTGACCATCACCAGAGTGTGGGCATCGAGAAGTGTTTCCTTAAACAGAGGATATCGCAATGAAGGTTGAATCAAGGAAGGTGTTCCATCATGGATACGTTTTAACGGAACAAGATCTTAGGCGTATTGCTGATGCTATTGCCGGGCAGTATGAGAAACTGGAACGCGGATTAAAACCACACGTTGTTTTACAGGTGGTGTATCGGAATGGCGTAACTGCACAATACGATGACATCGAGAGTGTTCTTATTCAGGAGAATTCGGGTTCGTCCCAACTTGTCAGACTTGTGATCAAGTTCTCTGATAGAGCAATGTCAGGTGATCAGGACATCTATGAGGACCGGCGCACCCAACAGCCCGAACTCGAGAATAGCGTACTATTGGAGTTCTTGGATGCAAGCTATGAGCCGCAGCATTTCTTTGATCCTGTGAGGTACAGAGTCCTCGGCGAGTCTCGAGACT
>JAQTRJ010000326.1 GCA_028711875.1 bacterium
TATCTACTCATGCTCGGCAAGCTGCTGGCGTGGATGTTTGGCTGGTCCTATCCGCTCGCGCTCGCGGTCGGCACGATCGCGAGCACGCTCTACATTTATTTCGGCGGCCTGCGCAGCGTGACCGGCGCGAACATGGTCCAGTTCTCGCTCATGTACAGCGGCTTCGCGATGATGGTGATCGTGCTCTACGCGACTTTCGGCGGCTTGAGTTTTCTGCGCGCGAACCTTCCTCATGAATTGCTCACGCCGCTCGGCGGGCAGAAGTTCTCGGCGGTGTTCGTCTGGTATGTCATCGCCTCGACCACGCTGATCGAACCGCTCTTTTACGAGCGCGTGTACGCGGCGAAATCGGAAAAACTCGTTCTGCCGGGCGTGCTCGTCTGCATCGCGTTCTGGGCGCTGTTCGATTTCTTCACGACCGCGACCGGCCTGTACGCGCGCGCGCTGCTGCCCGAAGGAATTGACAAATCGCTGGCGTTTCCGCTGCTCGCGCAGAACGTGCTCCCGGCCGGAGCGTTCGGTCTGTTTTTCGTCGCGCTTCTGGCCACGGTGATGAGCACGATTGACAGCTACACGTTTTTGGCCGCCGCCGCGCTCGGCCGCGATCTGTTGTGGCGACGCCGCGCGCGCAGCGAGTCGGAGGTTCCGCGGTTCGTGCGGTTCTCGCTCGTCGCCGCCACGATCTGCGCGTTTCTGATCGCGCTCGCGTCGGAATCGGTCGTGAACGTGTGGCACGCGGTCGGTTCGATCGGCGCGCCGGTGCTGCTCGTTCCCACGCTCAGCGCGTGGTCAGAGCGCGCGCGGTTTTCCCGGCGGCTCGTCGTTCCGGCGATGCTCGCGGCCGGTGTCGTCGCGCTGGTCTGGCGGCTGGCTCCGCTCGTGACCGGTGCGGAGTATTGGCTGGGGATTCAGCCGATCTACGCGGGACTCGCGGTCTCGCTCGCGTTTTATCTGCCGGCCTGCTTGCGGCGAGGAAATCATTCGACGGTCGGAGACCGACGCTAGTGCTTTCAATCTCTCCGCCGCTAGTGACTTTGATCTCCCGACATTGTGATTTTATAGTGACACAGCTTGCTGTGTCTGAAACTTTCCCTGGTGATTTTGTAGTGACACAGCTTGCTGTGTCTAAAACTTTCCCTGGGTCGGGGCTCTGCCCCGACTGCTGAGGGGATGTCGGGCCGGAGGCCCGACCCAGGGGTAAAATGCTCTCCATCCTTGAGCACTGGGACTGTCCGACGCTAGTGCTTTCAATCTCTCCGACGGTCAGAGACCGCCGCTAGTGCTTTCAATCTCTCCGACGCACGGAGACCGACGCCAGAAATTTTCTCAAAAACATCTGAGGGAAAAGTACTCATCGAGGCTCTGACCCCCCTTCATCCCCCCTTAGCATAAGGGGGGAAAGTGGGGGGTGCTGATTGTCATTCTGGACACCGCGCCATCCCACACGCCGGAGCATGTGGGCTAGTGATCCGAAGGGCGCGGGCGTCCAGAATCTCTACGCACCCGAAAACACTTGGCAAAGCGGGCGGGTTGCGCAGGCCTAACCCGACCCTACATCTCCCTTCCTCCTTCCGCCTTTCCTTTCCGCTTGCATGAGCAGTCCAGAAAACGTACATTGTGGAAACTCTTGACCGGAAGAAGGAGGAGACCCATGTTCCGGGCAGTACTTTGCGCCCTGATCGCGGCCGCGGCGATCACGGGCTGCGGCGGACTCAGCCGCGAGGATGTGATCGGCGAACACCGGGGAATCATCGCCCCGAACGGCGGACCGCAGCGCAACATCGTGCTCTTTCTGAACGACGACCGCACCGCCGAAATGCGCACCCAACAACTCGACACCGCCGACGAACTGGTGGAAACGGGCACGTGGAAACTCGGCGGAAGTCAGGTGCATGTTAAGCTCCGGCGGCAGGGCGACCGGCCGGTCGTCAACGATTTCAGTCTCGAACTTCGCGAGAGCGGTCTCATGGCCACGACCTGCGATCGGGAACGGTATGGCGAAGCCGGCTTCACGCTGCGCCGCGTGAGCTGGTAGCGCGCGCGGCTTCGAATTCGGCGCGCAGTTCGTCCAGTCGGGCGCGGTTCAGACCGGACAAGCGCCGGTTTAAAATCGTCTCGCGCAAAAATTCCGCCCACTCGCTCGCCAGCGGATCGCGCTCTTGGGAAGACTCGTTCTCTTCCTGTTCTTCTTGAGAAGAAGAAGAAAGAACGTTCTTGGGAAGCGAGTCCAGCGGCCGCCACGCTCCGCCGTCGTGTTGAAGGAAGAGCACGCTCGCCGCGCCCCGCCGCCGCCGCACGAGCACGGCCGCGCGTTCGAGTTCCACGATAAATTCGTCCACCTCGTCCGCGCTCCACTGCCAGCTCGCGGCCAGTCTGGGCAGCGTAAACAGCAGCTCGCCGGGAGCAATCTCGATCTCGCGCTCGTGGATCGTCAGCCTTGTCGTGCGGAAGTTCGCCCGGCGGAACAGATCCACGAGGGCTTCGGTGCGCGTGAACCGCCGGGGATTTTCCAGCAGTTCAAAGATGGCGCGCGGAAGTTTAATAAAACCAGACTTCATCTTTGTTTCCGTATGTCATAAATCAATTTACGTCAACCTGTCGTGCTTAATATAGCACATTATCGCCGCAATGTCAAGTGGTCTGTGCTTTAGATAACACGTTAGCCTGACGGCATTTGCGTGATCGGATGTTCAAGTCCGGTTGAGTTGGAGAGGCATGACCTCAAGAACTTTTCGGGGAGAACGGCCATGAAGCTCAGGCGAGGCACGTGGATGCTCGGGTTGCTGCTGCTGGGCGGAGCGGCGCTGGCGGAGGAAACGCAGGTTCCGCTCGACAGCGCGGGGCAGATCGAGGTCGTGGATCGCGCGCTGGAGAAGAAAATCGGCGCGTTTTCCCGGTACGAAAATT
>JAQTRJ010000327.1 GCA_028711875.1 bacterium
ATGGTCTGCTTTTATAATTCGCAATGCGATCTCGGCGACGGCTGGGAGGACGAGTCCGTGCACGGCGATCCTCCGCAGAAGCGGCAGGCCGCGCTCGAGATGGGAACCAACGTGATTCTCTACGCGCTCGCGCGCGGACTGCAGTAAAAAAACACTAAAATTCTGAAACGCTGAAAAACTGAAAGAAAAGTTTTCGGGAGGAAACATGAGCGAAGCTGAACCCGTCATCACCATCAAGAAAGACGGCCCGTATCTCGTGTCGGGCATTCAATACCTGACCAACTCGAAGGGCGAACATCTCGTCACCAAAGACCCGATGTCGCTCTGCCGTTGCGGGCACTCGCAGACCAAACCGTTCTGCGACGGTTCGCACCGCACGACGGGATTCACGGACGAGGAAAACTGATCTTTTCTGCAGCCGCGGCGGCGAATCTCCAGATTCGCCCCAATGGACTTGCTGCGGAATCAAAAAGCTGTCATTATGAACGACCCTTGAACGCAGTGAAGGGGAAGAATCTCTCTCTTGCCGCGGCGGATCCTGAGCGTAGTGAAGGATTGCGCCCGCCCGAAAAACTGCCTAAGGAGAACCATCCCGATCATTCGTTAGCTGTCTTTACCAACTGACCTGAAAGGACGCTTACCTTTGGGAGGCCCTATGGGACAGCGGACGATGGCATCGCACGTTGCGCTCGCAGTCGTGTTCTGTATGATGTTCATACTGACGCACGCGAGCGCGCGGGACATGACAGTCACGGCGGGATATGGGGCGACGATGGTTACGAATTCTGCTGATGGGGACTTAGTCGGAGTTCGTATTGCGGTGGACGCTATTGAACTAGTCCCAAACGCGATGGCGATTCAGGGGGTGTTTGGCGGATGGTATTTGTGGAAGCGTTATTACTGGTGGGAAGGCGACGATACGCCGGGAAGCAACGATCAGTTAAGTTGGGCAGGTAGCTATCAAGTGGTGCAACTTGTGTTGAGTCGCACTCGTCATAAAACGAAGACAGGACCTATGTTCGGCGCTGGAATCGGCTACCACCAGCAATGGCCGAAAGAAGAACGCTACATGGATTATAGTTATGAGCAGCCGTGGGGAAAGCCGTCCACGCTGTGGCGGGGACACTTACTTTTGGGCTGGAACATTCCGATAACGTCTCGACAGGGTTTGACATTGCAGGGTGAATTGCAGGTATCGCTTGCCGAAGCCCATATAAACACACGTGGGCCATTGTCACTGGCCATCGCGAGACTCGGATATCGGTTTCCTTTGATGTAATCAGCGCAGATGAACCGTGCTGCGCATGACGGATGAGATGAACAGGAGTGAATGAATGGGCGCGCGAGAAGTTTTGCAGACGATTCACGGATGGATGGCCCGGCTGCGTCGGGCGATCATGGCAAATCGGCTCCGCGCGGGAGCGCTGGCGGCTCTGTCCGCCGTGCTCGCGGCAAGCCTCTTGATCGCGATCATCGAGGCGGTGGGACATCTCTCCGGCGCGGCGCGCGCCGTGCTGCTCGCGCTGTGGCTGCTCTCCGCGCTCGCCGCTCTGGGGTTGGGAATCGTCTGGCCGATTCTGCGCTACACGATCTTCGCTCCCGACGATAAAAAACTCGCGGGCGATTATGCGCGGCGGATGCCGAGTGTGCGCGACCGTGTACTGAATGCCTTGCAGCTTCTCGAACGCGCGGAAGGCGCGAACCGCGAGGGCTATTCTCCCGACCTGATTCTCGAAGCGGGTCGCGAAGTGGCGGAAGATCTGAAACCGGTGGACCCGCGCGCGCTGCCCGACCGAACTCCCGTGCGATTTTTTGGCCGGGCCGCCGCCGCCGTCTCGGGCGTGGTTGTACTTGTGTTCGTATTTGCGGGCGGCCATCTCTTGCGTGCCGCCGATCGCGTGCTTCAGCCGGGTCAGGAGTTCGAACCGCCGCCGCCGTTCACGCTGACGATTTCTCCCGGCAACATCGAACTCGTGCGCGGCGATTCTCTCGAAGTGACCGTAACCGCCAGCGGCGCGATTCCGCAGACGATCACACTCGAGCGAATCGAAAAAGGCAAGACCGCTTCCGAGCCGGTGAGATTGAAAAGCGAGACCGGCGAGTTCCGCTATACCTACCGCGGCGTCACCGCGCCGTTCACGTACTGGGCCAGCGAAGCGCGCGTGAAGAGCGACGTCTATAACGTGACGGTGCAGGAACTGCCCGCCGTTCGCTTTTTATCCGTGCGACTCACGCCGCCCGCCTACACCGGCATGCCCGAGCAGGTGCTCGAAGAAAACGTCGGCGACGTCGCGGCCGTGGTCGGCACGAAAGTGACGCTGCAAATCGCCGCGACCAAATTGCTCCGCGAAGCGCGCGTCGAGTTTCTCGATGCGGACAACGCGGGCGGCGAACGCGAAACGATTCGCGGCGCGAAAGCGCTCGACCTCGACGGCTCGCGCGCGTCGGTGGAATTTGCCGTTTCGCAGAGCGGCTACTATCGCCTGCGGCTCACGGACGGCGAGGGACTGCAAAGCCGCGATCCGATTCTCTATCGCATCACCGCCCGCCCCGACGAATTCCCGATGGTCAGCGTGCTGCAGCCGCCGAACGATCTGGACATCGCGGCCGGAGTCACCGTGCCGCTGGTCGCGGAGGCGATGGATGACTTCGGCCTGACGCGCGCGAACTTGCGCTATCACCGCACGTCGGCTTACGAAGCGCCCGAGACGCAGGAAGACGAGAGCGTGTATCAAAGCGCGGCGCTCACGCTGCGCGCGCTTGAGCCGGGGCGCGCCGTCTCCGAGTTCGCGTGGGACATGACGCCGCTCGATCTGTTGCCCGAAGATCAGATCGCCTACTTCGTGGAAGTGTGGGACAACGATGCGGTCAGCGGCCCGAAGCGCGCCCGCAGCGAAACGC
>JAQTRJ010000328.1 GCA_028711875.1 bacterium
CGGGCCGGGAACTGCTGCAGGAACTGACGACGATTCCTCAGAAAGTGAAACGAATCATTGCGGCGCACGAGACCATTGAAACGATTGCTCACGAATTCGGAACGCACCGGAATTTTCTCTATCTGGGCCGGGGTGTGAATTTCCCGGTCGCACTTGAAGGCGCGCTCAAACTGAAGGAAATCTCCTATATTCACGCGGAAGGCTATCCGGCGGCGGAAATGAAGCACGGCCCGATCGCGCTGATTGACGAGAATATGCCGGTGGTGTTTATCGCGATGAAGGACGGGACGCATGAAAAGGTGTTGTCGAACATCGAAGAAGTGCGAGCGCGCGGTGGACGGGTGCTCGCGATTGCCGAAGAAGGCGACCGCGACGTGACGGCGCTGGCGCATCAGGTGATCTATGTTCCCGATAAGAATCCGCTGCTGACTCCTCTTTTGAGCGTGATTCCGCTTCAGATGTTAGCCTATTACATTGCCGTGGAACGCGGCTGCAACGTGGATCAACCCCGGAACCTGGCGAAAAGTGTCACGGTGGAATAGACGAACTCTCGGCGCCGCCGCGCTATGCCTGCTGTTTCTGCTCGCAGGCTGTGAGGCGTTGCGCGGACCGCTGCGAACCACTCCGACTCGTGCGGATAAGCCGGAAACGTCTCCCGGAGACATCGCGCCTCCCTCATCCCGCGACAGCGCGATCACGCGCAGCGAGCGCGATGAGACGGGAGCGGGATTGGTGCTGATGCTGGGATTCTCGTGGATGGACGATTCCGCCGCGGTGGGTTTCGAGCGCGCCTTCCGCTTCGCTTTAAACCGCTCGCAATACGTCGGCCGCTTTGACGTGGTGCGGCCGGGTTCGCCGTTCGAGACGTTGTCGCTGTGTGACAGTCTCGCCATGACGGGTGGACCTCTGCTCGCCATATTCGCAGGCGACGAGGGATCGGCGGCAGCGGCGGCAATGCGCGCGGCGGAGCAGGGGATTCCGCTGTTGAAAATCACGGCGGATCAGAGATCGTACACGGAGATCGGCGATCGCGTGTTCGAATTTCTTCCCAGCGGGCAGAAGCAGGCGGAAGTGCTGGGACGGTTTGCTGCGCTCGACTTAGGACTTGCCGTCGGGATGATCCTGACCCCGCAGGACGCCAAAGGTCGTGCGCATGCGGCGGGATTCGCAAAAGGCACGACTCAGGCTGGCGGAAGGATCGAGGCGGAGCGATTCTATCCCGCCTTTGCTGCCAACGTCCGCAATGAGATTGCCGAATTGCTCGGAAATGAACAGCGCAAGGCGCGCGGCGCTCTGCCGTTGACGGGTGCCCTTACGGAGGAAGAACGAGAGCAAATGTTTGGGGATCCGCTCGGAGGGGAGATGCTTCTCGGTGGTCGCGATGCGGATTCTCTCATGCCATCCGGTTCCGTGGGCTCGGAAGGCTTGTATTTCGTCGTGGCTCCCGAACGCGTGGAGACGTTCGCCTCGCAGCTCACGCGGCTGCCCGAAGGGACGATTCTGCTCGGAAACAGCAGTTGGCTGAACGAAAATGCTCTGGCGCGCTATCCGTCACTGACCGAGGGCATGTACCTGACGGCGCCCCTGCTGCAGCACGGAGATGAGACGGCTCCTCTTCTGGCCATTTATCAGGAATCCAACGGATCCTTGGCAGATGCATGGGAGTTGTTGGGACTGGACGCCGGAGACTTTGTGAGTCAGGTTATGAATCGAAGTCCGCGGTCGCGTCAGGACGTCGTTCATCAATTGTCTTCCATGCCGCCGTTCGCGGGCGCGGCGGTCACAGTGGATTTTTCCGAAGGGAAGGAAAATCGCGCTGCGCGGATTCTTCAATTTGAAGCCGGCGAATTCCGTGTGGTCAGGTAACTCCATCCGATGAATTTTCTCGAATCGGTCTTTCTCGGCATCGTGCAGGGCATAACGGAGTTTCTGCCCATTTCGAGCTCGGGGCATCTGGTGCTCTGGCAGTATTTACTCGGGCTGCAAGAGCCGATGGTCGCTTTCGATGTGCTGCTGCATGTGGGCACGTTGATTGCCGTAATGGCGTTCTACCGCCGTGAACTCGGCGAGATGATTATTTCGGTGATTCAGCCGTCTCGCGCGCCCGCAGGAAGACGGCTTCTACTCTTGATCGTGGTTGCATCCGTTCCGACGGCTTTGATCGCTTTTAGCTTTCAGGATTTTCTTGAATCGCTGTTTCAATCCCCGGCGGCGGTGGGTTTCTTCTGGATTCTGACGGCGGGATTGCTGTTCGGCGCCGGCCGCTTGACGGAAACGACGAAAACCATCGCCGAAATGACCTTGACTGACGCTCTGCTCATTGGGCTTTTTCAGGGCATCGCCATTCTGCCGGGAGTTTCGCGTTCGGGAGCCACGCTGGTCATGGGGATGATGTGCGGATTGCATCCCAAAGAAGCCGCGCGATTCTCGTTTTTGATTTTCATCCCGGCGATCCTGGGCGCGACCGCGCTACAGATGGGGGATTTCGGTTCGGTGCTCCCCGCCGAGCGCTGGCCGTATCTCGCGGGCGCCCTGACGGCAGCCGCCGTCAGTTATGCGGCGATTTGGGTGCTGATCCGTCTGCTTCAGAGACGTGTGATTCAACCGTTCGCGTGGTACTGTTTGGGCGCTTCCACTCTCACGCTTGTGATGCTGGCCGCGCAAGCATGAGCGAGTGTTTTCAGGATCGGAAAGCCGTGCCGGATATCCCGCTGATCGGTGTGACGACGGCTCTGGCCGATCGGACAAAAGCCGCTTCGCTGACCCGCAACGGCGAACTGCTCTACGGCGCGACCTCGTATTTCCGCTGCATCGAACGCGCGGGCGGCTGTCCGCTGGCGATTCCCTGTCTTGAGGACGACCGTTTTCCGGGCATATGGGCGGAGCGGTTGGATGGGTTA
>JAQTRJ010000038.1:0-9189 GCA_028711875.1 bacterium
CCTACGACCATGCGCTGAACGGCATTGGCAGTCTGCTCGTCGTGGCCGAAGCGCAGGCGGTGAAGAACCAGCCGCCGCTGTTTAAGGGCGGAATCGAATACCGCGCGCCGGGCTATCTCGCCTTGCGCGTGGGCTACGTCGAGGGTCTCGCCGCGCAGGACGTTTCGCTGGGCGTGGGATTTTTCCTGCGCGAATTCCGGCTCGATTACGCGTTTATTCCCTACAAGGAGAGCCTCGGCGAGGGTCATCGTTTTTCTCTGGCGGTGGACATTTAGTTTCAGTTCGCCGGCCGATCCTCTTGACATCGCCTGAAAAATTTCGTATGTTAGGCGCGCCTGTCCTTTCGAAGGCAGGTTTCGGTCGAAGATACCGAAAGGAGGTGGTCCCATGAGTTCATGGCCACGGAGGTCCGCCACCTAACCCCAGAGCGGACACTTCTGCCAAAGGCCCGTCAGAGCTTACTCGACGAGCCTTTTCTGCTCTAAGACCTCGCCCGGACTGTCGGCTGCCCGCAACCGGCCCATCGCGTGTTACCGCAAGAGACTCTCATGACCCGTGACGAATTCACTCAGGCCTTTGAAGCCGATTTCGATCCGCTGATTTCCCTGCTGCAGTCGCTGACTCCCGCGCAGGCCGCGCAGCCGTTCGCCGAAGGCCAGTGGTCGCTGCGCGATCTGGCCGCGCATCTGCTGTTCCGGGATACGATCGTCATTCGCGCGCTCGAAGCGCTCATGCGCGGCGAGGCTTTCGATTGGACGGCGTATTCCGACAGGGACGCCGACAACGCCGAAGCCGTGCGCCGGCATCGAAACACGCCGCTGAAGAGGTTCGTCTCCGAGTGGCGGATTACGCACTTTGCGCTCATGGAATCGCTGGCGCGCGTGCCCGACGAAAAGCTGTTGGACGACGGAAAAATTCCGCAATGGCTGCTCGTCGCCGTGACGGAGCACTACCGTCATCACACGGAGCAGGCACAAGCGTGGGTCGAGCGAATGAAGCGGGAGGGAGGATTCGAGAGCGGGGGGGGACTGACGGTCTTGCGCTGAGGTTTTATCCGATTACAAGGGTCGGTTGCAAGCAACCGACACCGCGCTTCTTTTTCGTCTTTTCGCATTATTCGACGGTCGGAGACCGCCGCCAGTGTTTTGGCTTTTTTCCTAAAATTCGTGCCCGAGATTTACGTAGAACATCGTCTGATCCGGGCCGTAACACGAGGGCAGCAATTCGCCGACGGTGAATGTCAGCGGGCCAAGCAGCGTCGAGAGCGCGAACCGGCCGCCGATGCCGTGCAGATAGTCGGACGACTTCGGAAGGGGATCGGATTTCATCGAGACCGCGCCGACGGTGTAGATCGCCGAGAGATAGGCTTCGGCGATCCAGCGCGAAAGCAGGTCATGGCGGATTTCCGCGAGCGCCGTGACGCGGCTGCTGCCGTAATATTCCGCCACGTGCAGCCCGAGCAGGCTGGTTTCTCCGCCCAGCGGAAACCGTCCCCACAGAGGCAGCATGCGGTCGTTCCAAGCCCAATCGCCCGCGCCGTGCAGAACCCAGCGGCGCGACAGCGGCAAAAATCCGTCAGCCGCCGCCGTCATCCGGTTGAAGGCGCGGCCGGTCTGCCGCGATTTCAGCG
The DNA here is from genome assembly GCA_028711875.1 of bacterium. Classification (GTDB taxonomy): domain Bacteria; phylum Electryoneota; class RPQS01; order RPQS01; family RPQS01; genus JAHJDG01. Next base: position 1,631 of record JAQTRJ010000038.1, read on the forward strand.
CGTATTCATAGCCGCCGTTCCAGGCGAAACCGCTCGTGGGAAACGGATAATCGTCCTTCGTGTCAATCACCGTGCGCACACCGACGTAGGTGACGTGCGCGGTGGGTTCGTCGAGCACGCCGCCCGCGCGCACGCTTTCGTAGCGGAGACCGGCCGCCACTTCTCCCCAGCGGGGAAAGCCGCCGCCCACCCACATCGCGGCGTGGCTGCGCTCGAAGAAATAGAACGACGTGTCGCGGTGCTGCGCGTCGAAGAAATTGTATTCTTCGCGCGTCCAGCCGGCGCGGAAATCGGTCACGGTATGCGTTTGCAGCCCGTGGCCTAAGGTCGCCAGCGACGGCAGGCGGTCGAAGGTCAGCCGCGCGCTGACCGCTTCGTCGCGTTCGCCGTACTTGCCGAACAGCGTCAGCCGCGCGCCGAGATTGAGCGCGTTGTCGTTCAGGAATTCGAGAAAGCCGCGGCCCTTGCGCTCCAGCGAATAGCCCGCGCCCATTCGCAATTGCGGCGACTCGCGCTCGCGCACGCGCAGCGTGAGATGCGCTCCGCTGTCGGTGGGCAGCGCGGAGAGCGTGACACTGGAAAACAGATCGCTGCCGTAAATCTGCGTGACGCCGCGCCGCGCCAGCCGCAGATCGAACAACTGCCCTTCCGCGAGCGGGAAGTCCCGCAGCACCGTCCACGGCCGATAGCGGCGCAGCCCGGTCACGCGAATCGAGCGGATGCGGCCTTCTTCCCAGCGGCTGACAAGCGTGCCCGTTGAATCCATGCCGAGCTCGGTGACGTGCGCCAGCGAACGGCCGCGATAGGCGTAGCCGCGGCGCACGGTCTCGAGTTCGGAGAACCGGCTGCTGCCGCCCCGGCCGAGCAGGCTTGAATCCGGCGGCGTGGTCATTCCCGCGAACCGGTGCGCGCGCGGCGGCAGCTGATTCGGCGCCGTCGTCCGAAACAGCGCGCGGAGCCGTTCCCGCGAACAGAACGTCGCGCAGCAGCTCGAATCGGGCTGCGCGGGTCTCAGCAGCGCGCGCAGTCGAGGCATATTCTCTTGTGCTGCGCGGTATCCGGCGGAAATCAAGCTGTCCGCGTCGCCGAAATCGCTGGCCTTGTGCGGACCGACGTCGGGCGCAATCACCAGATCGGCCAGCCGCCGCGACGCGTTGTTGCGCTCGATGTGCATGAGCGTGGTTACGCGGTCGGCGAGATCCCACGGTAAATCCGTGCTGCCGCCGGGTTCGAAACCGCTGCTCATGTCCACCGCCACCACGATCTCCGCGCCCTCGCGGCGCGCGGCTTCCACCGGAATGTTTTCGATTACGCCGCCGTCCACCAGCAGCAGCGTATCCATTTCATAGGGAACGAGAATCAGCGGCAGCGACACCGCCGCGCGCATGACCTCGGCTAGATCGCCCTCGGAAAACACCACCGACTTTCCCGTTACGAGATCCGTAGCCACGGCGCGGAAGGGAATCCGCAGATCATCGAACGACGGCCACGCGTGATAGGGGGCGCGGTTGACCAGCCTGCAAAACAGTTCGCTGACCTGCTGCCCGCTCGAGAGCGCGACCGGCAGCTCCGGTTCCCAGCCGCGGAAGCGCAGCGCGAGAATGTGCCGTGAGCGCGTTTCCTTTTTGGCCAAAAACAAATTGCGCCGCTGCGGACGGTCGAGAAAGAGTCCCGACCAGTCGGTAGCCAGCGCGATGGACTTCATTTCCGCCGCGCTGTAGCCCGCCGCCCACAGACCGCCGACCACCGCGCCCATCGAAGTGCCGACGATCAGATCGGGTTCGAGTCCCTCCTCTTCGAGGGCCTGAATGATCCCGATGTGAGCGAAGCCGCGCGCCCCGCCGCCCGACAGCGCCAGTGCCGTGGTTTTGGCGTGGCTGATCGCTGCCGCAAAAATCAGCAGAACGAAGACAAGACTATTTCGCGCGAAATATCGCATTCTCTGAGAACCGAATAATGAATCTGACTTTCTGGACGTTTGCTGCCGACGGCCAACTGCCATCGAGCTTTCCGCGTGTGCATCTCGCAGGCGAAACTCTTTTTCTGGCCGGAAGTGAAGCCGGCGATCCTCGCGCATTGCACAGCAACCCGAAAAACTTCGCCGCGTGTCTGAATGAAGCGGCCAATCGCGCGGAGCACGGACTCGTGGTCTTTCTGCCGCCCGACCTGCTCGAACTCCCCGCGCACTGGAAAACGCTTCTTTCAAGCGCCGCCGCGCAGAATGAAACCGGAGTATTTTTCTACGGCGATTATTTTTTGCGCGAAACGAGCGGCGATGCACTACAGACCGTCCGCCGCGACATCGGCGACGTCACCGAGCGCGAAGACTGGGGGCCGTTGTGGGCGGTGCGCGCCGAATGGTTGCTCGCAATCGGCGGCCTCGATGAGCAGAATCCGCGCGCCGCGTTCTACGATCTGCTCTTGAAGAGCTGGCGGAAGCGCGTTCACGTCGGGGGCGCGCTGGCCGTGATTCCTGCGCCAATACGAGACACTGAGGCCGATCAGACGAAACAGAAATTGTTTTTCCCCGGCCGCGGCAAACTCGGCGGCTTCTCCTATCTGTTCATGGACCCCGAAGAGGAAAAACAAACCGAGACCGTTTTCTACAACTTTCTGAAGCGCGAAAATGCTTGGCTCGATGGCGACCGCACTTCCATCCCCCCCTGCCCCCCCGCGAGCGGAGGGGAGCCGCTGGTCTCCATCGTCACCGGCGTTTTCAACCGCGCGGACTTCATCGGCGAGGCGATTGAATCCGTACAGGCGCAGACGCTCGCCGACTGGGAATATATCATCGTGGACAACGGCTCCACCGACCGCACCCGCGAGATCGTGAGGGAATACGCCGCCCACGACTCTCGCATCCGTCTGATCGAAAACAACGTGAATATTATCGCAGTGTCGCTAAACATCGCCGTGCGCGCCGCCCGCGGGAGATTTATCGCCCAGCTCGACAGCGATGACGTGTATCTGCCCCACACTCTCGAGAAAATGACCACCGCTCTGCTCGATCATCCGACGTGGGGCGTGGCCATCGGCTATTACGAACTCATGGACGAGCTTGGCCGTGTGCTGCCCGAGTTCGGAGTCATCAAGCATCTCGAGTACAACCGCAACAACATTCTGCGGGTGGACGGAGCCGGCGCGCCCCGCGTCTGGCAGCGCTCGGCGATTCTCGAATTCGGCGGCTTCGACGAGCCGGATTTCGGCGTGTACGGCGAAGACTACGATCTCGTGCTGAAGTGCGGAGAAAAATACGAAGTCGGCCGCGTCCACGAGATTTGCTATCGCTATCGCCGTCACTCGGGAAACACAGACATTCTCCGCGAGCCTGAACTCAAAATCCGCAACAAGACCCTCGCGCGATTGCGCGCGATTGAGCGACGGAAAGCAATGAATTCTTCTGTCTAATAAGCCCTATTTCTAATCTATATTATCCTGTCAATATTATCCTGTCTGATTATCCTGTCTAATTATTCTGTCTAATTATTCTGTCTATATTATCCTGGGTCGAGCCTCCGGCTCGACTTTTCATGTCGGGGCAGAGCCCCGACCCAGGGAGTAAAAGTGGGAGCGGATTAAGCGAAGCGCAAGTGCACCGCTCTCTTTTCGCATGGCCATTGCGGGTCTGGAGACCCACAACGGCGATTCATCGGTCAGGTCGCATCGGGCGAATCTGGAGATTCGCCGCGGCGGGCATCTCCTATCAAACTGCCGGCAGTCACTCCACTCCAACCAAAAACTAGCGGCGGTCTCCGACCGTCTGTGATTCCGGGCGCGTGGGGACGCATGCCCGGAATCGCACGGCCGTGCGCGGCTACTTCTTTCTCATTTCTAATTTCTCATTTCTTCCTTTCCTCTCACCTCAGCACCCGCACCAGCCTCTGCTCGAACTCGCTCAAGTCGGCTTCCACCTGATTGATCGTGCCGCAGAACGTCAGATCCTTCGACGGCCAGTAATACATGAACGATCCGTACGCGCCGTCGTGTCCGATCACCGTGCCCTGCGAAAAATCCAATCGCGCGACTCCCAGTCCGTAAGCCACTCCGCCGCCGAGTTCATACCACGAGAGCATCGCCGACTTCGATGCACTATTTGCGAAAATGCTGTCGGCGGCGAACGCGCGGATGAAGCGCGTGAGATCGTCCACCGTCGAGACGAGTCCGCCGCCCGCCCAGTCGAATGACGTGTTGATCGGCGCGGTGTCTATGTCGCCTATGAACGGATGCGAGAGCGCGCCGCCGGGCGTGGGCGATTCGCGGGTTTCGAGATAGGTATGGTTCATCCCGAGCGGATCAAGCAAATAGGTATGGTACGCGTGTTCGAGCGGCGCGCCGGTCACTTCCTCGATGACCATGCCGATCAGAACGTAATTCGCGTCGCTGTAGTGCCAACCGCCGCCGGGCGCGAACACCGCCGGAAGCTCGCGGTAGGTCCATTGAATGAGTTCGAGCGGCTGCCACTGCTTAGCCGGATGATCGAGCACGTATTGCAGAAAGGGAGTGTAGCCGTTCGCGTTCTGCTCGCCGTCGAACACGTAGTCCGATAGTCCGGTCGTGTGCTTCAGGCACTGCCGGAGCGTGATCGCATGGCCGTAGCTGTGATTCTGATAGACGAGCAAACTGTCGAACGGAATTTCCGACTGCGGCAGATAGCTCATCACGGAATTGTCCAGCGACAAGAAACCTTCTTCCACGAGCCGCAGCGCGACCGTGGCGGTGAGCATTTTCGTAACGCTCGCCGTGCGAAACTGCGTTTCGGTGGTCATCGGCGTCCCTGCCGACGGATCGGCCTCGCCCGCCGCTCCCGACCAGAAAATCCCCCGCCCGCGATCCTCCACCTTCAAAACCACGCTCGGAATCTCATCCTCCGCCGCCGTCGAATGGACTAACTGCTCCAGCGCAGCCGGAATATCAGCAACGGAATTCGAGTCATCGTCGGCGCAGCCCGTCCAGAGGGCCGCAAGGAAAACCGCGAGCAGAGCGGCGAGTCGTTTCGCAAGGAAAAAAGAATTCTTTTTCATGGGAGAACTCGATCAGCGGCGGCCGTTAATGATCGGCAGAACCGGCAGCCAGCCGCCTTTTTCGATCACATTGATGAGGCCGATTTGCAGGCGGGTGGTGGTGCCGGTGACGTTCACGATCCCAAGCTGCCATCCGGTCGAAATGCCGGTGATGTTGATGCCGCCGAGCTGCAGGCCGTCGGCTTCACCCGAAATATTGGCCGCGCCGAACTGCAAACCAATCATGGTGCCGGTAACGTTCGCAAAACCTACTTGCGCCACGTCCGACACACCGGAGACATTCGCACAGCCCAACTGCAGTCCGGTCAGAGCGCCGGTCACGTTCACTCCACCGAATTGCACCCCCTCGAAATGCCCCGAGATATTGCCCAAACCACACTGCAATCCGGTCAGCGAGCCTCGGGTCAGGGGAACCAATCCGAGCTGGACGCCACTCGTGTTTCGGGTCGTCTCGCAGACCAGTCCCAAATCCAGCCCGGTCATGTTCGCATTCTTGCCATAGAGAAGGCTGAGCCGCAGACCGGCGATGGACTGTTCGGGCGCGACGATCTGCACCGGACTCATGAGCGCCAGCTGAACGGGCTTGTCGGCCGCTTGAACGGGAAGAGCCGCCGTCAGGAGAACGGCGGCAATCCATCCTCTGAAAACCGCTGAACTGAAATGAGGTTTATTCATCTTGACTCCCCGTCTTTTCAGATTTCCGCTTTCCGCTTTCAGCTTTTGATCCTATAGCCCACGCTCTCGACCGCCTTCTTGAGCGCGTCACGGTCGAGATTCTTGCCTTCCACCTGCGCGCGGCCGGTCGCGAGATTCACGTCGGCCTTCGTCACGCCCGGAACCTGCTTGAGCGCATCGCTTACCGTTTTCACGCAGTGCGAACAGGTCATGCCCTCGATCAGCAGCTCCACCGCTTGCTCGCTCACGGTCTTCCTCCGGAAAAATCGCTTGTCAATTCGATCCATGAAATGCCGCGCGATGAAGAACGTCAAGAGTCCCGCGCTGCCCCAGGTGATCCAATCCGGGAGCATATGATGATGCACCATCGGCGTCGCCACCGATAAGCCGATGTGCGCAGTCAGCCAGTCCAGTCCCAGCCCGAAACCCAGCGCGAGCAGCGCGATGGAACCCAAGTAGGTGGCCAACACCCGCCAGCCCATGACCCGCGCGATAATCAGCATCGTCGCCGCGTTGGTGGCCGGGCCGGTCATCAGGAACACGAACGCCGCGCCCGCGGAAATGCCCTTGGCCATGAGCACCGCCGCGATTGGAATCGAAGCCGTCGAGCAGACGTAGAGCGGAATCCCGAACGCCATCATGACCAGCATCTGCGCGATTCCCGGCGGAATCCGCGACGCGAGAAAATCGTCGGGAATGGCCATGCTGATCAGCGCCGCCGCCGCGAGTCCCAAGACCAGCCACAGCGCGATATCGCCGAGCAGCTCGATAAACGCGAAACGCATTCCGTTCCGCAATTTTTTCGGCAGCGGCAGCGCGGCGGTCGCTTGGGCCAGTTCGTCCTCCGCCGCCACGTGATATTTCAGCCAGTGTTCATCCTGCGCGGCGTTTTTTTTCAGAAACAGTGTGGCCACGCCGCCGACGAGTCCGCTCACGAATGCGGCGACGGGACGGAAGATCGCGAACGCCCATCCGAAAAATCCGAAGGTGGCGAGGATCGAATCCACTCCGGTCTGCGGCGTGGAAATCAGAAACGACACGGTGGCGGCGCGGCTCGCTCCCCGTTTGCGCAGGCCGATCGCCGTCGGCACCACGCCGCACGAGCACAGCGGCAGCGGCACGCCGATCAGCGCCGCCCGCCACGCGCTGCCCGCCGACTCGCGCCCGAGATACTCGGCCACGATGGTTCTCGGCACGGACGCATGCAGCAGCCCCGCAATCGCGAAGCCGAGCGTCAAATAGGGAGCCATCTGGCCGATCAGCCAGAGATTTTCGAGTAGGAATTGTCTAAGCAGATCCATCATGCTTTTCTCTTTCCCCCCACTTTGTGGGGGGAATGAAAGGGGGGAATCCAGTTTTCATCCCATGTTGTTTCCATCCCTGGGACGGGGTAATTCTATTTCCATCCATAGGGCGGGGTAATTTTTTTCCATCCCTGGAACGGGGCAAATTTGTTTCCATCCCTGGGACGGGTCTCCGACCCGTCTATTGTCGGGGCAGAGCCCCGACCCAGGAATCTTCACCTTTTTCCTCGCCAATTTCTTTCGCCGAGGCGGGCGTCCTTGCCCATACTCTCGCCGAGGCGCACGTCCTCGCCCATACTTTCGCCGAGGCGGGCGTCCTCGCCCGCCCGGAATCCTTCCCCGTTTATCTGATTAAGATACAGATTCGCCGCCCCAGTCGCAAGCGCGCAATAGGGATGCAGTGTCGGCTGCTCGCAGCCGACCTGCCGATTGCCCCTCGCCATTGCCGGTCTGGAGACCGACAACGGCGAAGATTCACTCCACCTGCCTTGATGTTCCAGCCTCTCGCGGCGGTGAATCTCCAGATTCGCCCCACCTGCCTTGATGTTTCCCGTTAGAA
>JAQTRJ010000038.1:9199-11382 GCA_028711875.1 bacterium
AATAGGTGAAAACTCCATCCGCCAGCCTTGCCTTTTCCGACCGCCTGAGGACTGCGATCCAACGCGCGGGCAGCCCGCTCTGCGTGGGACTCGATCCCGACCCCGAGCGCATTCCTCCCCATCTCGGAACCGGGATTGACGCCGGCCGCCGCTTCGTCAGAGATGTCATTGAAAGCACCCGCGATCGGGCCGCCGCTTTCAAAGCAAATACAGCATTTTTCGAGGCTTATGGAGCAGATGGGATTGCCCTTGTCGAACAGATCAAGGGCTGGATCGGGGAGGACGTGCTGCGGATCGCCGATGCCAAACGGGGCGATGTCGCTCACACCAATGAGGCTTACGCGAAAGCGATCTTCACGCGGATGCGGGCCGATGCCGTGACCGTCCAGCCCTATCTCGGAGGCGAGCCGCTGGAGCCGTTCCTCCGCAATCCTTCCCGCGGAGCGTTTGTGCTGTGTGCGACCTCCAATCCGGGAGCGGGGGAAATTCAAGGTCTGAAAACCGAAAACGGGCCGCTTTATCTCGAAATCGCCAAGCGCGCGCGGACGTGGAACCGGCACGCGAACGTCGGCCTCGTCCTCGGCACGACCAAACTCGCCGCGATCGAATCCGTGCTCGAAATCGCCTCTGACTTACCGCTGCTGCTTCCCGGCGGCGGCGCGCAGGGGGGATCAACGGCAGAGGTTCTCTCGCTCCTGAAACGCAAAATCGCTCTTGGCCTGTTCACTTTTTCCCGCAGCGTGATCTATGCGTCTTCGGGAAAAGATTTCGCCGATGCCGCGCGGCGGGAATGTGGAAGATTGAAACAAGAACTTGCATAGCGGCGAATTTATATTATCAAACACTTCTGCCTCACCCGGAATTCACTCAGCATTTTGAGGTCGCTATGAAACGGACAGTGCTATTGGTTCTGTGTCTCATAGGACTGTGTGGTACGTTTGCGGCGCATGCTCAGAACGTAGACTACGTTGGGTCTACATTGTGGACTGACGTGAACGACGTCAAGGTGGTCGGCAGCTACGCCTACTGCGCCTTCGCCAAAGGTCTGGTGATTCTGGACGTTTCCAATCCAGCCGCTCCGGCGTTTGTAGGTCAGTGTTATTGTCAAGGCACGGGCCAGGGAGTTGATGTGCAGGGCGACCACGCCTATCTGGCGGACGGGGCGAGCGGCCTTCGGGTGATCAACATCACCAATCCCGCCGCGCCCTTTGAAGAAGGCCTCTATAACACGCCGGGCACTGCCTATGACGTGGCGTTGGCGCGGAATTACGCCTGCGTGGCGGACGGAGGCAGTGGTCTTCGGGTGATCAGCATCACAAATCCCTCGGCTCCCCTCGAGGTCGGCTTCTGTGACACGCCGGACGATGCCCGGGGCGTGGCGGTGGCGGGGGATTACGCCTACGTGGCGGACGGGGAGAGTGGTCTGCGGGTGATCAACATCGCCAATCCCGCCGCGCCCTCGGAGGTCGGCTTCTACGACACGCCGGACGATGCCCAGGGCGTGGCGATGGCAGAGAATTACGCCTACGTGACGGACAGGTACAGTGGTCTGAGGGTGGTCAACATCACGAATCCCGCCGCGCCGACCGAAGTGGGCTTCTATAACACGCCGGGCTATGCCAAGGGCGTGGCGGTGTCGGAGAATTACGCCTACGTGGCGGACGGGGCGAGCGGTCTGCGGGTGATCAATATCACCAATCCCGCCGGGCCCTTTGAAGAAAGCTTCTATGACACGCCGGGGATTGCCAAGTGCGTGGTGGTGGAGGGGAATTACGCCTGCCTGGCGGACTTTGGCAGTGGTCTGCGGGTAATCAACATCACGAATCCCGCCGCCCCGTCCGAAGTCGGCTTCTATTACACGCCGAGCAAGGCATCTGACATGTTCGTGGCCGGGAACTACGCCTACGTGGCAGTCCAGAATTTCGGCCTGTGGATCGTGAACGTCTCCGATCCGCAGCATCCGACTCTGGCGGGCAGCTGTGACTTCGACTGTGCAATCGACGTGTTCGTGGCCGGGAACTACGCCTACGTGGCGGACTATGAAAACGGCCTGTGGATCGTGAACGTCTCCGATCCGCAGCATCCGGCTCTGGCGGGTAGCTATGGCACACAGACCGCTGTATTGGGCGTGTTCGTGGCCGGGAACTATGCCTATGTGGCAGCCGGGAAGATCGGAAGAGCAC
>JAQTRJ010000039.1 GCA_028711875.1 bacterium
AGTCAATCCGCGCGCGGCCAGTGCCAATCGGATCCTCTGGAGTTCCTGCTCGAGAAATGGAATGAAACGCAAAGCCAGCGAGATGACAAGATCGGCCTGCGAGAACGCAGATTTCCCGGCACGGATTCGGGATAAGGCTCGGCCTGCCGACGAACCGTAGCTCTGGGGGGAATGAGCCTGAAACAACGCAATGCTGACTGATAGGATCAGCGCCAGTCGTCCGACGAAAAACAGGGCAGAAGAAATACTGTGCGAATCCACTGATATTCTAATAAAACCATTCAATTCGACCGTTTCGTGGGAGGACAGGAATGCGTGAAACAGTCCTGTGAGAAGTAAGAAAGGCCAGAGACGCAGGACACCCAGAAGAATTGGGCGTAACCGCAGACGAAGCGTAGCGATCATGAAAATCCACAGACCCATTAAAAAAGCAAATCCTTCAATCCTCCGCACTAAGACTAGGCAGATAAGGAAGGAAATAGCACCCAAAAGGAGGCAGACCGGATGGGGTGCACATTGCGCAGAGCGATTGGGAATTGGATTCATATCTACTTGAAACTATCAAATATACGCATCTGCAAGCGCAGAGTCAAGCGGCTATTTTACGTCCCCAGAAAGCAAAATCGCCCCGAAAAAAAACCGGGGCGATTAAGGTCTCTAAAGCTTCTAACGTTAGTCGAAGAAGAACGCCGTTTCAATTTCCCCATTCTGCGGCGAATCCGACCCATGAACGGCATTGGTCTCAATATCCGTACCGAACTGACTGCGAATAGTACCCGGCTCCGCTCGTTTCGGATCGGTCGCACCGATCACACGACGCCAAAGCTCGACCGCATTGTCCCGTTCGAGTCGCCCGACAACAACAGGACCGCTGGTGATATAGTGGATCAATCCGGGGAAGAACGGACGTTCTTTGTGAACGGCATAGAACAACTCCGCCTGCTGTCGAGACAGCTGCAGCATGCGCAGTCCGGTGAGCGTGAAGCCCTCTTTCTCGACTCGGGCGATAATGTCCCCAACATGATGCGCGGCAACCGCATCGGGTTTGATAATCATCAGGGTCTTTTGCATGGGATCAAACACTCTCCTTGGGTAACATCATCGTTTCAGCGCTTTCACGAGTGTCGCACCGATGTCACCGGGTGACTCGGCCACTTGAATTCCCGCTTCGCGCAGGGCCTTGATCTTCTCCACTGCCGTTCCCTTGCCGCCAGCGATAATCGCCCCGGCATGACCCATACGCCGTCCGGGAGGAGCCATCAAGCCGGCGATGAACGCCGCTACTGGTTTCTTAAACTCTTTTTTCACGTAGTCCGCGGCTTCTTCTTCCGCTGAACCGCCAATCTCGCCGATCATGACCACGGCTTCCGTCTGCGGATCATCCCGGAACAGCCGAAGCGCGTCTACAAACGACGTGCCGTTAACGGGATCGCCGCCGATTCCGATGCAAGTGGATTGACCGATGTTGCGATCGCTAAGTTGCTTCACCGCTTCGTAGGTCAGCGTACCCGAGCGGCTGATCACGCCACATTTCCCGGCTCGATGAATGAACGCGGGCATGATGCCCATCTTCCCGATGCCGGGTGAAATCACTCCCGGGCAGTTCGGACCAACCATGCGGCATTGGGACTGCGCCAGCGCATTCTTGACGCGGACCATGTCGCGCACGGGGATTCCTTCCGTGATCGTAACAATGAGCTTCAGTCCGGCATCAATCGCCTCGAGCACGGCGTCCGCAGCAAAGGCAGGCGGAACGAAAATCACAGAGGCGTTGGCGCCGGTCTCGCGGGCAGCTTTTTCCACGGTGTCGAAGATGGGGAGTTTGCCCTCCCATTTCTGACCGCCTTTTCCGGGCGTCATCCCGGCGACGACCTGAGTATTGTACGCGAGCATCTGCGTAGTGTGAAACGTGCCCTCGCCTCCCGTGATGCCCTGAACGAGAACGCGAGTGTCTTGGGTAAGTAGTATGGCCATGGAACGGCTCCCGTTTGCTAATTACAACGTCCCGTCGGATCGAGTCCGGAACTACGCTTTGGTAGCGGTCACGGCTTTCTTGGCCGCATCCGTCAGATCCGACGCGACGACAAAACTCAATCCCGATTCATTCAGCATTTTCGCGGCGACGTCGGCATTCGTACCCTCCAGCCGAACAACGATCGGAACGGATATTTTCGTCTTCTTCACCGCTTCGATCACTCCTCCGGCCACGCGGTCGCAGCGAACGATGCCGCCGAAAATGTTAATCAAAACGGCGCGCACATTCTTGTCGGAGAGAATAATCCGAAATCCCTCCGCCGTCGTTTCGGCACTGGCCGTTCCGCCCACGTCGAGGAAGTTGGCCGGCATCCCCCCATGGAGCTTGATAATATCCATGGTCGCCATGGCCAGACCCGCTCCGTTGACCATGCAGCCAACGTTGCCGTCGAGCTTAATATAGTTCAGATTCGATTTGGAGGCTTCGACCTCGAACGGATCCTCTTCCGTCAGATCGCGCATCTCCGAGATGTCCGGGTGACGGAACAGACCGTTATCGTCCAAATTCACCTTGGCATCCAACGCGATGATCCGACCATCGCCGGTTTCCACCAACGGATTAATCTCCATGAGACTGGCATCGGCGTCCTCATAGGCGCGATACATCGCCGTGAAGCACTGAACAGCGCTCTTGAACGCTGCGCCGGAAAGTCCCAATGCGAAGGCCAGACGGCGCGCATGGAACGGCTGAAAGCCCGTGGACGGATGGATGTGGACCTTGACGATTTTCTCGGGCGTTTCCGCCGCCACTTTTTCAATCTCCATTCCGCCTTCGGTGGACACCATGAACACGTTCTGCGCCGCCGCTCGGTCAAGCAGCAAACCCGCGTACAGTTCGCGCCGAATGTTCACCCCTTCTTCGATCAGCAGCCGCAGCACACGTTTCCCTTCCGGACCGGTTTGATGGGTCACGAGCTGCATGCCGAGAATCTGCGAAGCGTACTGCCGCACCTCATTCTCGTTCTTCGCCAGCTTCACACCGCCACCCTTGCCGCGCCCTCCGGCGTGAATCTGAGCCTTCACCACGACCGGATAACCGCCGAGATTGTGAGCGATCTCCACAGATTCGTCCACCGAAAACGCCACCTTCCCGCGCGGGACGGGAACCTTGTAGCGAGCGAGAATCTCTTTTGCCTGATGTTCGTGAATCTTCATGTTGCTTCCGCGCTTTCTATGAACTTCCCACACGCGCGCCGAAAAACGTCACTCCGGCACGATTGTGGTACCACTTTGTCCGTCAAGGCTCTCCATGAGCCGGGCGAGCGCGCAGACGATGACGCGACGGCCGCCGGATTTCAAAAACGAAATCGCCGCTTCAATCTTCGGCCCCATACTGCCCGCCGGGAAGTGACCTTCGGCAAGATAGGTCTCGGCTTCACGCAGCGTGATACGGCGAAGATCGCGCTGACCGGGCTTCCCATAGTTCAAAGACACAAATTCGGCATCGGTGAGAATAAAGAGATCTTGCGCCCCGATGTCGCGGGCGAGCACTGCCGAGGCTCGATCCTTGTCAATGACGGCATCCACTCCCTCAAGCCAACCGTTCGGTTTCCGGTACACGGGTATGCCTCCGCCCCCGGCGGCGATGACGATCTCCCCTTCTTCCACCAAACGCGCGATGGTACGACCGTTGAGAATCTGAAGCGGCTGCGGACTTCCTACGACGCGCCGCCACCCGCGCGCGCCGTCCTGTTTGACCGTCCACCCTTCGGTCTTGGACATCTGCAGGGCTTCCGCTTCGCCGTAGAATTGCCCGATATACTTGGTGGGATTTTTCAGCGCCGGATCTTCAGGATCCACCAACACCTGTGAGACAATCGTTACCACGCGACGCGTCAGGCCGCTGCGCAGGAGCATGTTCTGCAGGCATTGTTCGATCATGTAGCCCATACCGCCTTCGGTGTCGGCCACAATGATTCCCAGGGGCAGAACGGGCGCACTGCCTTTAGCCAGCTCCACCCTCAATAGAGCATTGCCGACCTGCGGGCCATTCCCATGCGTGATTGCGATCCGATAGCCGCGCGCAATCAGATTCGTCACTCCGGCCAACGCGTCCCGCGTGTGCCGGAATTGATTGGTTATCGTATCAGGTTCAGAGGGACTCGAGATCGCGTTTCCGCCCAGCGCCACGACAGCAATCAGCGAACAACTCGGTTCAATAGATTCCAAAATCGAATAGGTTCCCGTTTTTTCGGCTTGTCATGCTTATTACAGAAGAACTTATAATATACGCGTCTCAAGCCAGATTGTCAAGTCACACATTGCTGCCGCGCAGCGCCTGAAGTTCGTCATCTTTATGCTTTTCCATCTTCGCCACGCGAAGCGCAAGCTGCTCCCACTTGTCCATAAGACGAGGCAGCTCGCCGCGAATTCGGTCATATTCCGACAAAAGCGACCGACAACTCTCCGGATCGCGATACAGCGCTTCCTCAGCGAGAAGCGGTTCGATTTCGAGTTTACGCGCTTCCTGCCGTTCAATGAGCTTCTGGATACCTTCCAGCTCATGGCGGGCAATGCGGATCTGCTCCGAGTGCCGATTTCGCACTTCCGCTTCGAGACGTTTCAACTCTTTTCGCTCGATCCGGCCCTCCGGACTGCGCATCGTCGCCGCAAGACCGGAGGTCTCGTCCCGCTGACGAAACGGCTCGCCAATCAGCCCCTTGCGTTCCATGTACTCGGACAGATTGCCGGGAAAATCCCGCAGCTGACCGCCATCCACTTCAAGCACGCGGTTCACGAGACGATCGAGAAAATGGCGATCATGACTGGCCACGATGAGCGTTCCGTCATAGGCATTCAGCGCATCGAGTAGGACGTCCTGCGACAGCATGTCGAGATGGTTGGTCGGCTCATCGAGAATGAGAAGATTCGCCGGATACAGCAGCATCCGCGCGAGCGCAAGCCGGGCTTTTTCCCCCCCCGAAAGCACGGAGACTTTCTTCTGAACGTCATCGCCGGAAAACAGAAACGCGCCCAACAAGCCACGCAGCTCCTGCTGCGTCGCTCCTCTGGACATGGCTTCCATTTCCTCAAGCAACGTGTGATCGGGCGACAGATGAAAATCCGCTTCTTGCGCGAAATAGCCCACGTTGACATGATGCCCGAGCTTGCACTCGCCAGCGGTGGGTTTCTCGATTCCTGCGATAATTCGGCACAGGGTGGATTTTCCGGCTCCGTTCACGCCCACCAATGCAGTCTTTTCCCCGCGCGCGATTAATACGACCAACTCATGAAGCACTTTGACCGTGCCATAGGCATGGCCGAGATGTTTTAGCTCAAGCGCCCACTTGCCTCCCGGAGGCGCGGGAGGAAAACGAAAACGCACGCGGCGAGTCGCCGTTGCCGTCTCGACGTCCCGCATGCGTTCGAGAGTCTTGACGCGGCTCTGAACCTGGCTCGCTTTGCTGGCCTTATAGCGGAAACGCTCGACAAACGCCTCGATCCTCTTCTTTTCTTCTCGCAAGCGCTCGGCCTCGGCCTCTTGCTGTTCCACGCGCTGAGCTTTCGTCGTCTCATAGGAAGAATAGTTGCCGGTGTAAATGGTCAGGCGACCGCGCTCAATTTCGACGATGCCGTCCGCCAGCCGGTCGAGAAATCGCCGATCGTGACTCACCAAGATTAAAGCGGCCGAGCTTCTGCGGAGAAACTCCTCCAGCCAGAGCAACGCAGGGAGATCCAGATGGTTAGTGGGCTCGTCCAGCAGCAGGAGATCGGGGTCTTGCAGCAGCAGTTTCGCCAGCGCAATTCGCATCTGCCAGCCGCCGGAAAACTCCTCAACTCCTCGCTCGCGGTCCGTTTCCTTGAATCCCAATCCCGCGAGGACTTCGGCGACTTTCGCTTCAGCGCGATACCCTTCAAGGTCCTCCCATCGGTGCTGAACCACCCCGAGCCGCTCCAGGCACTCCGGATCATCCGCCCCATGGGAAACGCGCTCGCGCAAAGCTGCTAGCTCGCGCTCGAGCGAAGGCAGGTCGGGAAGTCCGCACCACGCTTCCTCGAACAGAGTTTTGCCTGAATGCTGAATCCCCTCTTGAGGAAGATAACCGATCGTCAGATCGCGAGCGCGTTCGACGCGGCCAGAACTTGGTTCGACCATTTCGTTGATGATTTTGAGCAGCGTAGTCTTGCCGGCTCCATTGGGGCCAATCAGCCCGAAACGCTGGTGATGAAAGACCGACCACGTCAGCGGTTCAAGCAGCGTCCGTCCGGGAAGCGTCAGCGATATTTGGTTCAGGTGCAATAGTCTCATGATCGTCTCGCGAGCGCCACGGGACGTCGCGCAGTCTGAATACGCGATCCGCTTTTACCCAAGGCCTCCAGATAGACAACATACAAACCGGATGGCGCCCAGCGCCCGCGATCATCGCACCCGTCCCATAGAACTTCCCCCGTTAATCCGGCCGGGGTTTGAGCAGCCAGAGTACGTACGAGCCGACCACGAACATCGTAGATTTTCAAATCCAATCTCGAATCAGCTTGCTCAAGACGATAGCGCACTATCAAGATGTCATCACGGCCGTCTCCATCGGGCGAAAACGGATTTGGCTGCAGTTCCATGAGCTGAGATGCGGCCCCGTTGGGCGGCATGGTTCGCGAATTCAGCCATCCCGGCGTGGAACCGGTGCTGTCCAGCGAAGAAGCCCAATTCGATGGGTGGTTCGATTCAGCTAAGGGGGCGATCCGCTCCAAACTCACTCCCGCATCGGCATCTCCCCACGATGGACGATAATCTACGCGATCCACTAATTGACCGTGGGCATCAAACAAAACCAGCGAATCGCCCGCGTTGTTCAGCGTGAGCGTACCGGTCGGCCAGATCATCACCGGAACGGAGGATGGCACGTTCTCGAAAAAAACTGTAGAGTCTGACGCCACCAACGCATATTCTGAAGGGAGCAACATGATGGAGGGTAGTGTGAACCGCTGCGACGGATTGACCAAAGACGTTCCATCGCCGATCTGCCACCCATCAAGATTCCAAGAAACACTTCCGGCATTGACGAGCTCGATCCATTCGCTACGCTGCGGCTCCGGCTGATACATGATTTCATTGATGACCACCCAACCCATGACTCCGTTGGTACTGACGGAGATCATCCATTCGTCGTCGGCAGGCCGGTCATCGGTGTGCGACAACATTGCGAGGATTGTATGCGCGGACACGTCTGGTAAAACCCAGCCATGTTGGAACGTGAGAGAGTCGCAAGGGCTCATCAGTCCAGTCTCCCATGCTTGAAGCAGGATCAGAGACTCTCCGGAAGATTCCTCGTTCCATTGCTCATACAGCCGCAAAGAGTCGCGCGAGGATTCCAATCCCGTATTGGCGATTCGCACCATGATTGTCAGGTGCGAGCCCGGCGGCGGATTTTGGGGCAGATAGCTCATCCCCACAACCGCCAGATTGCGGGATGGCGGAGTCACGCTGTTTCGCCCGCCGGGCGTACCGCCGACAACCAACGCATTCGCCCAGTTGGCGCCTGCGTCGCCGTCTGAGGACAGTATCTTTTCCTCGGAAATGCCTTGTCCGTTGTCTGTCGTGTAGGTGTAAGCAGAAACGGTTGCACCGCCCTGCGAGATCAGCGAGACGATCTCCGCCGTGGTATTATTCAATCCTCGATCACCGAAGGTACCATTGTGAATCGTCACTACGAGCGCCTCGGGCGGGACTCGGCCATCGTACGCCGTGCTCCCATCGTCAAAATAATCCGGATCCAAAATCAGAATATATTGACCGGGTCGCGCAATGAGTCCTTGCTCGATGGCGACGATGGAATCCGTGCCCGTTCCATCACTGACGCGCCAGCCGAACAAATCCACGGACGTCGTGCCATCGTTAAAAAGCTCGATAAACTCATCTGTGTCTTCATCTCCGGACGGATTGAACATGATCTCATTCAGTGTCATGGCAAACGCGACGCCAGAAAACGTCAGAAGAATGAGGAGTGCGCCGATGGTGATCTTAGACATCACTGACATTCTCAAAATGGCGTATGATGGGCTTTCCGTCTTCCCACCAGACCGCTACAGCATCAAGCCGACAGGGAGCTTTCACAGAATGATATTTTCGATACGCCGCGGTGACAGACAGCAGTTTTCGGTATTTTCTTCCGTTGATTCGGGCCTCTGGGGGAAGCGCGGACGGTTTTCGGCTGGCTTTCACTTCCACGAAAACGTATGTCTCGCCCTGACGGCATACCGGATCGAGTTCGCCAATCGAGCATCTCCAGTTTCGAGCGAGCACGAGATAGCCGTTGTGGCGCAGATAGTCCTCCGCCGCCGCTTCCCCGGCCCGGCCAATGTCCAAGTCGCCACGAGCAGGAGGCGTCGTTTTCCTAAATAGACGCGTGAAAAAACTCGCGGACACCCTTGAACGTCCTCCTATGAATCGGACAAGGCCCGAATTTCTTCAATGCCGCTCGATGTTCAAGCGTCGGATATCCCATATGGCGGGCAAATCCATACTCCGGATACGCCTTATCATACGCAATCAACACGCGATCACGATGCACTTTGGCAATAATGGATGCCGCGCTGATGGCGGCGATGCGGGCATCGCCATGCGGAATCGCAAAGATGTTTCCGGGAGTTTTGGGAGCATGGATGCCGTCCACGAGAATGCTTTTTGGTGGTACGGACAAGCCGTTGATCGCGCGCTCCATAGCCGTCAGGGAGGCTTGCAGAATATTCAGACAATCAATTTCCTCCACCGTGCATAGGCCAATCGAGAACGCAAGCGAATCCGTGATCCTTCGATAGTGTTCTTCGCGCTGGCGTCTTGTGAGAGTCTTGGAGTCGCGGGCTTGCCGGAGCGCCTCGCAATCGCGGAAGACGAGCGCCGCCGCCACCACAGGACCGGCCAACGGGCCTCGGCCGGCTTCATCTACTCCGCAAACCGGTTCTTGTCCCGCATCTGTCAGCAGGATTTCGATGGACTCGTCCGCGGGAACAAAGCCAAAAAAACGCTCCAAAGACGACTCACAGCGCTTCGTCATTTCCCAGTTTCCATTGACGCGCTAAACGCCGGGCGGGGGCTTCCGCACACTCCCAACGGCCTTTTCGGCTGATGAAACGAAGGGATCCGCTCGTCGCCGTGGAATAGACCGTCGAGCCTATGTCATGTAATCGAGCGATAACTGAAGAATCAGGATGGTGGAAACGGTTCGTAGCGCTGCTGGATATAATGGATAGCTTCGGCGAAACCGCATTCAGAAAAGAACCACTCGATGACGACTTACTCCCATGATGAGCAACTTTCAGTAGATCCGCATCCAACACTGCGCCCCACGGCAGCAAATCCTTTTCCGTCAGACTGTCAATATCCGCCGTCAACAGAGCGGTCGCGCCGCCGCATTCCAACTTAAAAACCAGCGAACGCCGATTTGATTCGTTCATTTCGTCCACGATCTCCCCGTCTGGGGACAAGGTCGTAAGCGATATCTCTCGTGACCAGATCAGTCTATCGCCTGCCGATAGAGTCTTCCAGGGCACACCGTGCGTCCGCGCCGCCATTCGGGTCAGCACGAACGTTTGCGTGTCGCTGGAATCGCTGTTGCTGAAAACCTCTGTAACCGGAATCCGATTCAGGATATCCGCCGCGCCGCCCATATGATCGTTGTCCGCATGAGTGAGAATCATCGCGTCCAGCCCTCGGATTCCGCGCTCCGAAAGAAATGAGAGAATGCGATCCGCCGCCGTCCAATCGCCGAATGAGGGCCCCGAATCTATCAGGATGGAGTGGTCTCGATCCGCAAGCAAAATCGCATCACCATGTCCAACGGAAATGAAGGACACCTCTGGCGACTGCTCGCGATTGCCTAAGAATCCGGCCCAGACGATCAGAGCGCCCGTCAACAGCGCGCCGCCAGCAATCCAACGCCAGCGTCGCTGCGCCGTTCCGATCACGAGCCAGCCGATCGCACCATATAGAAGAGCGAGAAGCCACGGCGAAAAAGCGGGAGCCGTCACGCTGGCCAGCGGAAGCACCGAAAAGAGCTCAACGCACGTGGCGAGGATAAAGGACAGCGCATTCATCGAAGCGGCCACAGTATCCGTCAAAGACGGAACGAGCGACTCGGCAACGAGAAGAAGCACCGACCAGAGAAGCAAGACCGCAAAGCCGGGAACGGCAATCAGATTGCCAATTGCTCCAAGCAGCGGAACGCGATGGAAGAGAAACGCCACCATCGGAAGCGTTCCAATCTGCGCGCCCGTGGTTGCGGCCGCAAGATTCACAGTCCCTCGAATCCATGCGCTGCGCCGCTGACCGATGCGTTCCACAATCAGCTCGCGAATAAAACCGTATCCTCCGAGAATCCCGATCACGGCCAGATACGAGAGTAAAAACCCGGCATCAAGCAGATCGAGCGGCCGCCACAGCAATTCTATCAGCGCGGCGCCCGCCACCACATTCAGAACGTCATTTCTGCGGTACAGGAGATTGGCCAAAACGAAGAAGCCCGCCATGAGCGAAGCGCGCACCAGAGAGGGGGCCGCCCTGCCCAGTTCCATGTAAATCAGAACCGCAGGCAGCAGCAGAATCAACCGCGCAACGCGAGGGATGCAGAGAAGGCCGCTGATGCCCCATATGATCGCCAACAGAAATCCCACGTTCATGCCGCTTAAAGCGAAGACATGGCTGAGTCCCGTCAACCGCAAACGATCGGCAAAGGTGGGACTGAAGTCGCGGCGTTCCCCCAGAATGAGAGCCTTTCCCAGCGCGGCGGCATCCGGCGAGAGATGTTGATCGAACGTCGCAACGATATAGATACGGAGTTCGTCAACCCATCCGCGAAGAGTAGATCGGTGCGATGGATATCGAAAGACACTCAGTTTCACAGAACAGGGATGCCGCTTCGCGTCGTGTCAAAATACCGGTGAGCGCTCCGCGGCTTCCGGCGGTTTCCGGCGCGCTCGATCTCAGCGTTCCCCAAGCATAGACATCGTCGCCGCAGCAAAAAGGAGCCAGTATTGACGAATCGCAAACAAGTCGAATCGTTAACGAACCGCAATCCAGCGCGCTGTCTCCGCATACGAGACTGACCGGATGCAGCCCAATGCTATATGAACTCCCCCGCCTCTGGATCGGGACCAGAACGCGCCCGCTGACTCGAACGGAATCGCAGCTCACCGCCAAGCGGCTCACTTCACAACGGACATCGCGCGCCAGGGCACCGGAAGCCCGGTAAAAACCCAACACCGCAAAGAACACAAGAAGGAATCCGAGGAGCACTGTGGAGGACAAACGCAGAAATCCCCACAGCAACGCCGCCCCGGCAAGCGTAATGCAAACAAAAAAAGACCATTGCGGCGCCACGTCTATGTACAAGGCTGCGCACACCCCAGCGC
>JAQTRJ010000329.1 GCA_028711875.1 bacterium
AGATCGGAGTAGCCGAAGCTGCCGGCGGTGCCGTTGAAGCTGTTGGACGGAGCGGGCGACGCGCCGTCACCGCTGACGATGATGGTGTAGATTTCGCTGATCTCATCGAAGGCGAGCTGCGCGCCGACCCAGTTCAGGAAGACGCGGAATTCGGCCAGCTTCTGATTCTTGAGCACACGATAGCTGAAATCGAACTGCCGTCCGCGATCCACCATCGCCGCGTCTTTTTCGCGATAGGCGAGCTGCACGATCGGATAGGCGGCGCTGTCCGAGCGGCGGGCCAGCGATTTCTTGGCCAGTTCGGTCTTGATGTAAATCGGCTTGACCGAGGGGCCGCGCTCGGGAACGGACGCGGCCACGAGGTCGGCGGGGTCCTGCACCATCTTGTAGCCGCGCTGGATTTCGCGGCTGACGTATTCGGGAGCGAGAATCAGCGCGGTGCCGGTGAGAAATTGTTCGAGCGAAGTGGCGCTTCGGCCGCTCATCACCACGCCGGCGAGATAGAGCTGCCGTTCGAAAGCGTCCATCGGGGAATCGAGCGCGCCGTCGGCCTTGCGCGGCGAGGGATCCATTTCTTCGAGCAGATCGGAGAAGCTGAGGCCGCGCTCCTGCGCTTCGGAGTAAAGAGCGAGATTGGCGCTGCGCGAGTGTTCGTTGATTTTTTCGCGCAGGCTGTAGGCGTTGGAGAAATCGAGAGTCATGGGAAATCCTTTCGGAAAATTTGAAATGAGAAATTAGAAATGAGAAAGAGATAGAATTTTGAAACAGGGTTTCTCATTTCTCATTTCGGATTTCTGGTTTTCCTGTCACGCGTCCAGCAGGACGTCGCAGGTGGTGTCGGTGGAGTTCACGGCGATGACGAGGCCGCGGTGTTTGGTGCCGCCGGCGGGAACGTCGGCGGAGGTCGAGGCGATCTTCACTTTGCCGGCGCCGTCGGCTTCGATTTTTTGGCCGACTGTGGGGGCGGTGCCGCTGTACTTGAAGCGGGCGACGCCGGTGACCTGCACGGTGCAGAGCGCGGGAACGCTGGTGCCGCTCTGCAGGTCTTCGGAGACCTTGATGACTTTGCCGATCACGCGGTCGCCGGAGCTGCCCATGCCGACCTTGTTGCTCGCTGCCATGACAGCGGCGGTGAGACCCGAGTCGAGATCGGACTGGGTGAAGTCCTTGTTCGTGGTGGTGTCCAGTTCGAAGGTCAGGGCGAGGTTCGCGCCCGCGCCTTCATTGGAGACGGAATAGGTGGTGCTCATGAGGTTGTCCTGTGGTTGGGGGTGGGTTGCGGGTCGGCTGCAAGCAGCCGACACCGCGGGGGAAAAAGCAGAAATGAGAAATTAGAAATGAGAACCGCGCGGTGTCCAGAATGACAGCGGCATTTTTCATCGCTCATCGTTCATTGCTTATCGCAACCGACACGATGAATCGTGTCGCGGCGGACGGGCACGACATGTCGTGCCCCTACGAATCGCGCGGCTTTCGGCAAAGCGGGGCCATGTGAAAGACGCGATTGAACTGGCGGGCGGCCTCGCGGCGGGCGGTGATGAGGACGGGGCCGCGCAGAGTGAAAGCGATTTCGGGAGCCGCGCAGCCGCTGACGGCTCCGGCCAAGTCCACTTTTGCGCGCAGCTCGCGCTGGAGTTCGAGTTCGTAGAGCTGAAGCATGTCGCGGTCGAGTTCGGCTTCGGCGGCGAGGGTTTCGATCGTCTCGCGGAGGCCGTCCAGATCCAGATGATGGGGCTGGGCGAGGTCGAGGAGGATTTTTTCGAATGTTTCTTTCATGACAATAGCCTTTCAAAAAAGACGCTGATAATATACATCGCTAAAGCTGTTTTGTCAAGACTGTTTTGTAAAAACATCTAAGTGGTTTTATATCAGGCAAGTAGGCTGAACGAATGTGCATGTACAGATTGCGATAAATATTGGTTTTTCAAGATATTAATAATAAAGTGCGATGTGTCACAAAGAAGTCGCTCAATATAAAAAAGGAGGCATGGGCGAGCCATGCCTCCGATCTGAAAAACAAGCTGTTGTAGTTAATCTATTTTATTATATTGGTTTATAAGGAAATGCTTGGGAAGACTGGGGATGGGCTGTGTGGGCTATATATCGAACGGAGAGGTCAAGATGTCAAGAAGCCCAGAAACCAAAAGCGGGAGATTCCGGCCGGGTTGCGGGCAGGGGAAGCGGGGCGGCTGCAAGCAGACCGACACCGCAGAAAGAGAAAGGGCACGGCATGCCGTGCCCCTACGTTTTTCGTTGCTCAACCGGACACAGCAAGCTGTGTCACTACCGGCGGGATACGATGAATCGCGTCGCTACAGACTGGTCGCACTGCCGTGCGCGGCTACGGCAAACTGATGCTTGCAGCTACGTATACCAAGCTGTGTCGCTACAGATTGGTCGCACTGCCGTGCGCGGCTACGGCAAACTGATGCTTGCAGCTACGGACAGCAAGCTGTGTCGCTACAGACTGGTCGCACTGCCGTGCGCGGCTACGGCAAACTGCCGTTTGCAGCTACGTATACCAAGCTGTGTCGCTACAGATTGGTCGCACTGCCGTGCGCGGCTACGGCAAACTGCCGTTTGCAGCTACGTATACCAAGCTGTGTCGCTACTTGATCAGGTGCATCTTGACGGTTTGGGAGTAATCCGAAGTGGACACGCGGGCGAAGTAGGTGCCGGTCGCCCACGCGGAGCCGTTGACGGGAAGAGTATGCTCGCCCGCGCCCAGTTCGTAGTCCTCGCTCGATACCAGACGGCCGGTGGCATCGAAAATCTTCACGCTGACCCGCGCGTTTTTGTCGAGCGACAGCGGCAGCGCGGTCGTGGGATTGAACGGATTCGGATAGTTCTGCGACACGGCGCAACTCTCCC
>JAQTRJ010000330.1 GCA_028711875.1 bacterium
GGGGTATAGATGATGGGCAGCATTTCCTCAAGATGCCGCGCAAGCAGGGCATAAAAATTGGTTTCGTTGCGATCGAGCAGACCGATCAGGGTGACGTATTTCTCCAGCGGCGTGGATTTCGAATGGAATATTTCATAGCTGCGCTCGATCTGTTCTTCGAGATTGCCAACACTTTCCGTCATCAGACCGGTCAGGTGCAATTCCCGGCGTTCAGCGCGCGAAAAGGAATGACCCTTGTTCAACAGCGGGTCCTGCATGAGCGCGTAGCCGCGCAGCGGAACCTCGTAATACACCTCCTGCGTCAGTGGGTCCACCCGCATTTCAAAGCGTTTCATGGATTGGAAACCTCGGATTCAGCGCTCGCGCCGCGGCGCAAAGGCCAGTAAAACCAGATCGCGAAAAGAATGACAGCAACAACAGCAAGCAGACAGGATTGTGCTTCCGCGGTGAAATTCCCTGAGGAAATTCCCTGGGAAACGATGTGGAAGATCGCCGCCGTCGCGCAGGCGACAACGAAGGAGAGGGTTCGGCGAGCGATGACGAAACGCAGCACCAGCCACAGAACCAACAAAGTCAGCACGTTATTGGCGGCGGCGAGCAGCCATTCCCCCGGCTCGACTGCGCTGTCCGGCACGAGCGCGAGCACACCGGCGACAGCCAAGACCGTTCTCATCAGCGGAGCGCGCATCGGCCCGATCCATAAATAGGCGGCGAACGAGAGCAGTGCGAGCGTGAGAATGCCTCGGGCCACGATCGAAAACATCATGCTGAGAATCGGCCACGGTGTGGCGATCCAATCCGCAACCGACCAGCCGCCGAAGGGAATCCAGGCCGGGGCGGCGGCGTGAAGCGCGGCGCGGATCGCCTGGATCAGCAGGATCGCGCCGAGGGTTGCGCCGCACGCGAGAGCAGCGTCCCAGCGAGCCTGCCGACGCAGCGGAGCGCGCAATTCGGTCAGGGCGCTGGGGTACAAGCCTGAGATCAGAGCGAAAGCCAGCGCGGCGAGCACATAGAGGACCATCACTGAGACCAGCACCTGCGTCAGAGATTCCATTCGAAACACCGACCACGGCTGCTCGATTCGGCTGAAGTACGATTGCTGTTCGAGATAGAGGTTATTCAGCGCTCCGGCGGCGGCCAGAACGGCGGGCAGAATCGCCCAGCGGAAGCTGCGTCCCCAGGCGATCTCGCCACGGCGCGTCTTCAGAGCAAGAAGGAGCGCTCCCCAGACGGCGAAGCCCGCGATCAGCAGGATGCGAAGTCCCTTCAGAACAGCTCGGAGAGCCGTAGTGGCGCGGCGATCTCGCTCCCATTGTTCGGGAATCTTATAGAAGGGACGCGCAGACGCGCGCAGACATCCGCCGGACAGCATTCCCGAACGGCGGTAGCGCGCCTCGCCGATGTGGCGCGGATCGCCGTCTTTCGCTTCGTAGATCAGCGTGTGATCCAGCCGTGCGGGGCGGGCTTGTTCGTGGTGTTCCTTCAATTCCAGAAGCGACATATTTTCTCCGCGCGCGGTCAGGGTACTTTCCACCATCGCCTGCGCGCGCTCTTCGGACAGGCTGTCGCCGGGCGCTTCTTCGGGACGGAGAAGATGCAGGCTTTCGATTCGTCCGGTGCGCGCATGGACGGTTCCCGCGAAGCGTTCGCGGTTCTCGGGAACGAACGCCATGATTAGCCAGCGACCGGTGCCGAGGCGTTCGTCCGCAATGCGGTTGAATTTCGGAACGGAATTCAACTGCTTCAGCAGATAAGCGTTGTAAGAATCCGGGCCGATGTCCTCGTCTTCGGCGATAAAAGCGGCGAGCTTCATCGTGTCGGGATCGCACCAGCCCGTGCGGCGCAGCGAGTCGGCGAACGTCCGCACCGCCGTATCGCGCGGGACGGTGTACGTCAGGAAGTCTCCAACTTTTTCGATGGGGATCAGCGCGGCAAGTATTCCCAGAGCGATAAACGCTCCGGCGACGGTGCGGCCGGTGAGCGAGAGCGGGACATGGGCTGGGACGGACGCCGCCGGAGCGGGAACGGAAGGAGGAATTTCGACCGCGACCGGAACGGACGGCGCGGGTAGGTCGGCGTTGCGACATCCCGCTTCGGGAACGAACGCTCCGCGCCGGAGATAGGCCGCGATGGAAATGATCAGCGGTATGGCCAAGAGTCCCGTGGCGATCGCGGCCGTCGTTACGAAGTAGATATTGTCGCTGCGGAAGAGGAGAAGCGCGGTGTAGAGTGCGTCAACGGTATAGTGCCAGACGAGCAGCGCCAGAATTCCCTGCCGCAGCATGAGCACGCCGATCACGATGCCGGCCAGTCCGACTTCCGCTCCGCGAATCCAAAATGGCTGATTGGGATATCCGGCGTGGCCGAAACCCCAGATCACCGCCGGCAGCAGAACCGCCAGCCACGTGAAGCGATTGCGAAGGATCTTTTGCAGAAAAGAAATCGAAAACGCGCGGCTGATGAACTCCTCGCTCACCGCCGGAAAAAATCCGACGGCGAGCACGGCCAACCACGGCATGGCCGTGTTCAGCAGATTGTCATAGGGCACGTCGGACGGACTCCACGCGCCGAATCTTCCGGCGATCAGATAGAAAATGATTTGGTAAGTAAGGAAGAAAACGGTGAGCGTGACGCCGAGCAGAATGCTCTTGAACGCGGACTTCGTGCCCAGCGCGCGGGGCGTGAACATGCGGGCGATGGACAGCCGTTCGGGATGGCGCTCGCGGTAGATCGTTTCCGCCGCAGCCGTGACGACGAAAATCGCGAGTCCCGCGGCCAGCGGTTGCAGCAAGCCGTAGAGAATCGTCTCGAACAGAAATCCCGACCACGAGGACGTGGTGTCGTACCAATAGAAGTGAAG
>JAQTRJ010000331.1 GCA_028711875.1 bacterium
CATCGAACTCGAC
Source organism: bacterium (assembly GCA_028711875.1). Taxonomy (GTDB): domain Bacteria; phylum Electryoneota; class RPQS01; order RPQS01; family RPQS01; genus JAHJDG01. The sequence goes on from JAQTRJ010000331.1 coordinate 14, forward strand.
GGCAGCCATGAATCGCTGCTCGATGAGCAGATGGAGCGAATCGCCGAAGTCCTCGGTCGTCATCGCGCGGCGGATTGTTTTCTTGCGTCGAGCAACGCGCAGCGCGAGGACATCTGGGACATTCGCCGCAGCGCGGGCGAAGCGGTCAAGTCCATTTGTCCCTATAAAGAGGAGGACACCGTCGTTCCGCGTTCGCGTGTGCCCGAACTGGTCCGCGGCGTGCACGAGATCTGCAGCCGTTGGGGCTTGCGGGTGATTTGTTACGGACACGCCGGCGACGGCAACATCCACTGTAATCTGCTCAAGGCCGGACTGTCCGACGAACTCTGGAACGGAAAGCTGACCGACGCCATCAGTGAGATTTTTCGCTTGACAGTCAGCCTTGGCGGTTCGATTTCCGGAGAGCACGGCATTGGGCATGTCCAGCGCCGCTACCTGCCGATCGCCCAAAGCCGCGAAGCCATCGAATTCCAGCGGCGGTTGAAAAAGGCCCTCGATCCGTGCGGTATCTTCAATCCCGGCAAGCTCCTGCCCGACTGATCCGCTTCTTTCCATCGGCAAGGACTTGATTTTTACGCCGTTTTGCCGTAATTTTAGATTTGGAGTCCGTGCCCCCGTAGCTCAGCAGGATAGAGCGAGAGTTTCCTAAACTCTGCGTCGGAGGTTCGAGTCCTCTCGGGGGTACCAAGCCGGTTGCCTCGAACGAGACCCGGACGGGCCGCGGAGAGGCATACCCAAAGCACGTGTCTCGATAACCGAAAAACGACAAGAAACCGATCCATGAGCAAAGTTGCATCCGCCAAGACCCGCGGCCGTTTGACCAAAAAAGAACTGAAACAGGACAAGCTGGTCGAATATGCCTATAAAGTCGAACATTTCTATCTTGCCAATCAGAAATTGGTCATCGGTTTGGCAATCGCTGTGGTTGTGGTTATAGCCGGAATCATCGGCGCTCGCAAGATGATCGAGAGCAGCAGGCTCGAACAAAGCTACGAGCTGATGATGGCCAAGATGAGCTATGGGGCGGGGCGGCTTGACGAAGCGCACGAAGCCTTCCAAAAGGTTTTGTCAACCACTGGGGGGGGGACGGCGGCCGAGGCCAAGTACTTCTTGGGACGCGTGGCGTTTGAACAAGGGGATGTTTCGCAAGCTGAGACTCAATTCAAGGAATATTTGGATAAATTCAGCGGAAACGCTGAACTTGATTGTGCCGTTCATAGTGGTTTGGCCGCTTGTCTGGAAACCCAGAATAAGTTCGAAGAGGCCGCCCAAACCTATGAGAAAATCTGGGAATTGTTTCCCGAGAATCCCTTTGCTCCTCAGGCTCTACTGGAAGCGTCCCGTCTGTATATGAAGATAAATCAAAATGATAAGGCTTTGGAATTGGCGCAGCTCGTGGCCGATAAATTTCCGGATTCCAGCCTCCGTCTGGCCGCCCGCGCACGGATTGATATGCTGAAGTAAAATCTGTCCCGATTTGCATTTCTGTGAATTTCTGCGTATATTTCTTTTTTAGGAGTGGGCTAAGCCCACTTTTTCTTTACACGAATTTCGCAGCACAACGTGTCCGCTGATCGTCACTCTCTCGAAGCCGAAATCCGCCGCCTTCTCACAGATACCGGCGTCATTCTGCTCGAACTCAACGTCTCCACTCACGGCTCACGTCACCAAGTGCGCGTGATCGCCGACCGCAAACAATCCGCACTCACCATTGACGATTGCGTGCGCCTGACGCGCGACATTCAACACGCCATCAACGAAAAACGGCTTCTGCCCGCCGACTATCGCCTCGAGGTCGGTTCGCCGGGATTGGATTATCCCCTGCGGGACGAGTGGCAGTTCGTGAAAAATATCGGTCGTCTGCTCAAAGTCAGCGTCCCCGGTCCGCGCGGACCGCGCGAGATCAGCGGACGGCTCGCGGCCGTCACGGCGCAGGGCATTACCTTGTCGGCCGACGGTGCGGAGCAGACGCTGAACTTTCCGGATCTTATTTCTGTTCGGGTTTTGCCTGAGTTCAAATCCCCGCCCAGGGAGTCGAAGGAATGAACGCCCCTATCGTTGAGGCCATCGGCCAGATTTTGCGCGACAAGAGCATCGAACGCGATGTCTTTCAGGAGATCATCGAGAGCGTGTTCTTGTCCATGATTAAGAAAAAGTACGGATCGGCGGATAATTTCGACGTCATCTTTAGTCTTGATAAAGGCGACATCGAAATTTTCTGCGAAAAGAACGTCGTGGACGACGACGATCTGACCGATCCCGTCACCCAAATCGCCTTGTCGCGCGCGCTGACGATTGACGAGGACCTGGACATCGGCGACACCTACGCCGAAATGGTTCCGCTGGCCGATTTCGGCCGCCGGCTCGTGACCTCGGCCCGGCAGAACCTCACGCAGAAGATCAAGGAAATCGAAAAGGAGAATATCTACAACGAATTCTCCAGTCGGATCGGCGAAGTGATTTCCGGCGAAATTCATCAAATCAATCGCCGGGAAATCCGCGTTCATATTGACCGCTACGACGCCATCCTGCCCAAACCGGAACAGATCTACAACGAAAAATACGTCCGCGGAAAAAGCGTCCGCGCCATCATCAAAGAAGTCAATCGCACGACCAAAGAACCCGAGATCGTTTTGTCGCGGGCTGATCCGAGTTTTGTGCGCCGTCTGTTCGAGCTCGAAGTTCCCGAAATCTTCGACAATATTATCGAGATCAAGGGCATCGCGCGCGAAGCGGGCGACCGCACCAAGATCGCCGTCATCAGTCATGACAAGCGGATTGATCCCGTTGGTGCTTGCGTCGGTATGAAGGGC
>JAQTRJ010000040.1 GCA_028711875.1 bacterium
GCGTAGAGCGGCAGCGGAAACTCGCGCAGATCGAGCGCGTCCACCTGCGCGCCCTCCTTTTCGAGCAGCGCTATCGCCAGCGCGAGCAGCGTGCGGTTGTACGATTCCTTGCGGAGCGAGCCGGCGATGGTGGCGATGCGCATGGGATGAATCACGGTTAGCGGAAGCAAAAATTGAAATTCGGTCAGCGCTTCTGCGCAATGAAAAATGCGTAGCCGTAGTGCGCGGAGTATTTGCGGTACATGACGATCTCTGTTTGCAGCATCTCCAAGAGTCCCAGTGCCGCCGGATCATCGCGATGCAACTCGCGCTGCCGCACAATTTCCGCTTCCATCGGGCGTAAATACTCCATGGACCACGATTCATCCGGCAGCGTGAAATGCTCGAGCAGGCGATAGCCGCTGCGTTCGACAGCCGGCAGACAGTCTTTTACTGACATCATTCCCGGATAGAATCCCGTCAGGTAATCATGGATTTCGTGCGGCGGTTCGGCGGAAAACCAGCAGAGATCCGTGACCGCTACGCAACCGTCGTCGCGCAAAAGCGGCCGCCACAGCGTCAGCCCGCGCTCGAATCCCGCGCAGGCGATGGCGCCTTCCGACCAGATCAGATCGAAACTGCCGTCGGGGAACTCAGGTTTCGCCATGTCCCCTTCGACGGTGCGAATCCGTCCGCCGAATCCCGCTGCCTCGGTATGCTTTTTCAGTGTGTCGAGAAACGGAACGTGGTAGTCAAGCGCGACGATGCGCGCCGTCGTATGCTTGGCCAGCATCATGGTCGGTGTGCCGGTGCCGCTGCCCATATCCAGAATATCGCGAATGCGCTCGGGATGCGGAACCGCCGCCAGCGCGCGCAGCGTGGACGCATCATCTCCGGGGCCTTGCCGCGGAAGTTTCCCGAAGATGTCGAAGAACAAGACAGGAAATTCTTCGCTCATTTTGCCCTCTTCAGTTGCGTATGGCGGAAACAATCCACCAGATGATCGTTGACCATTCCCGCCGCCTGCATGAACGCGTAGCATATCGTCGAGCCGACGAACTTGAAGCCGCGTTTCTTTAAATCCTTGCTCATCGCGTCGGACTCGCGCGACGTGGCGGGCAGCTGCTTCAGCGTTTTCCAGCTGTTGTGAATCGTCTTACCGCCGGTGAATTGCCAAATGTATTCGTCGAACGTGCCGAACTCCTTTTGCACGTCCAGAAATCGTTTCGCGTTTTCGATGGTCGCGGCGATTTTCAGCCGGTTGCGGATGATGCCCGCGTCGCCGAGCAGCCGGGCCACGTCCTTGTCTCCATAGCGGGCGATCCGTTTCACGTCATAGTCGTGCAGCGCGCGGCGGAAATTCTCGCGCTTGTGCAATATCGTTTTCCACGACAGCCCGGCTTGATTCGCATCGAGCACCATGAACTCGAAGAGCTTCCGGTCGTCATGCACCGGCACGCCCCATTCGTCGTCGTGGTAGGCGATCATCAGCGCGTCGTCACTCGGCCACGGACACCGGGAGTTGGTTTTCGGCATTCGATTTCCTCTGGACAACATTCGCCGAGCCGGGCGTCCCCGCCCAACCGCGATTATTCCTACTCATTCGGACTCAAATATCCGCCCGCGCTCTCGACGCGCTTTCTTCGCTCGTCGAGCAGGCGATCAATCGCTTTCAGGTCTTCTTCGTCAATCGTCCACCCCGCTCCGCCGGCGGTCTCTTCGATCTGTGACGGTCGCCGCGCGCCGACGATCGCGCTCGTCACTTCCGGCCGGCGCAGCACCCACGCGACGGCAAGCTGCGCAACGGTCTTATGATCTCGCGCGGCAATCGCCTTCAGTTTTTCCACCACGTCCAGATTGATCGAAAGATTTGGTTCCTGATACTCTCGCGCCTTGCGTCGCCAGTCGTTTTCGGTCAGGCGGCTCATGTCGAATCGTCCGGTCAGGATTCCCGCTTGCATCGGCGAGTAAGCAAGAAATCCGATCTTGTGTTCGCGCAAAAAATCGAACGGCTCGCGCTCGGGATAGCGGCGCAGCATGCTGTACGACCCTTGCAGCGAGGCCATCGCCCGGATCGCCTGCGTCTTATACATGTGCTGCATGTCATATTGAAAATTTGACACACCCGCATAGCGAATCTTGCCCGCTTCGATCAGTTCGCCGATCGCGCGCCAGCCTTCTTCGATGTGTTCGTTGTCCGTCGGCCAGTGAATCTGATAGAGGTCAATCACGTCGGTCTTCAAACGGCGCAGACTGTCTTCGCATTCCTTCTTCACACTCTCCGCGCGCAGGCTGTTGCCGATTTCGCGTTTCTCGTTCCACACCATCGAGCACTTGGTAGCGAGGATCACGTTTTTCCTGCGTCCGGCAATCGCCTTCCCCACCACCTCTTCGCTGTGGCCGAGGCCGTAGACGGGCGCGGTGTCAATCCAGTTGATCCCGAGTTCGAGCGCGCGATGAATGGCGGCGATGGATTCGCGGTCGTCCTGCGCTCCCCAACCGAACGCGTACCCTCCGCCCCCCACCGCCCACGCCCCGAATCCCACCTCGCTCAGGTGCAGATCGGTATTTCCGAGTTGACGTGTTTGCATAGAACCTCCTCCTTGAGCAGGTGAAGCGCTCACGCGGCCAATTGCTCAACAACATTTTGCCGCTGTGAAAACAGCACTGGAGTGATGACATATTCACGAAGCGCATCAATGATGGCTGGAGCGACGGGCTGATCTTGATCATTCAAAATGGCGAGCGCAAGTGAATTGGGGGGTCGAACCTCTTTTGTATCAACCCATGAAAAAGCGAGTATCTTTGCGCGTTCGTGTGTTGGACGATTAATTGTCTGAAGTATCCTCTCTGGTTGTCTGCGAGACTTAGGAATCACGAAATCGAAAAGATAATTATACCCACTTTTCCCTGTGAAATTGGCTTGGGGAGTGTATCTGATTTCGTTCATGTCAAGCCAAGCAGCTACGTCCTCGAGGAAGAGGCTAGTGACAAAAGGTCTAGCCAAGTAGAAAAGATCATTAACAGCCAACATAGCTTGGACCAAGTTATGTTTGCGCAGAGCAAAAGTTGATTCGGTTGCGCGAGCTATGAGAGCGCTTCCCTCGAGTTGAACACCAAAACCATTAACTGTTGTCCGAAAGAGGTCCTGGCGCTTTGGGCTATCAAGTGGGCAACCCGAGTTGCGAAGATCTTCCAGGGTGTAACCGTCATCTGTGAGAATATATCCGCCATCTTCTCGTTTCACATAGATCTGAACATAGTCATTATGGCGATCAAGAAACGGAGACGAAATCTCAACATATCCTTCCACCTGACGCATTACCGTCTTGTCTTTGAGCCAGTCCCAGTACTGGTTCATGAGGCGTCTAACATCCTGAATCATATCAGCAGCCCTCGCTGAAAAAATGGAGGTTCCGTAACATGGCAGAAGGTCATGAAATCATCCAAAGTCTGCCAGACATTTGAAGGATCAATGAAAACACTTTCAGGTAGTGACTGCGCCCATTTGTCTGCATAGCCTTCTCTGTAGACATGAAGGTGGGGACAGGATATGATCTCACCATCCGGATTGCGGTGCAGTCCACCGCCAATATCAACACGGGCAAGGACAATTGCGTGCCGAGCACGGTTTTGGTAGGTGCACTTCGATAAAACAATCTGACCTCTGTAGAGATCAAGGGCAAATTCTTCACGTCCATCCGAGGAGATCAGTGGAACATTGAGCGATTCGCCAGGACCAGGAAAATTCCAGACCGAAGAATCCAAGCGTCGCTTGTCCATGAGGAGCAAATTATCAGCTTCACTCTGCGGTATGTTCAAGAGAAACCCTCCTTGGCTTCTGTTTCGCTATTGCTCTCTCTTACTTCAGATGCCTTCATGCACACATTCCTCAGCCGGGCACGTGAATGCCGGAAGACACGTGCCGCGGCGTCAGCTTTTCATCGTTCATCATTCCCGCTTCACTTCATCCACTTCTTAAACCATCCCGCAATCCCTTCGAGACGCGCGATCCTGCGGTCGGGGCGGCCGCCGCGCGAGAGGCCGTGCGATTCCTCGGGAAATCTCCAGAACTCCACCGGCGCTTTGCCGAGAATCTTCACCGTCGCGTAGAGCTGCTCGGCCTGCTCGATTGCGCAGCGATGATCGCACTCGTTGTGGAGAATCAGCAGCGGCGTGCGGATGTTGTGCGCATAGGTGATCGGCGACATCAAAGCGTAGCCCTCGGGATTTTCCCAGTGATAGCCGCCCAGTTCGTATCGCACGTGCCAGCCGATATCCGAGGTTCCCTGCATGGTCGTGAGGTTCATCACTCCGCGCTGCGCGACGGCCGCGCGAAAGCGGTGCGTGCGGCCGACCGCGTAGGCCGTCATGTAGCCGCCGTAGCTCCCGCCGGTGATGCCGATCCGCTTCCCGTCCACAAACGGCAGAGCTTCCAGAAAGTCCGCCGCGGCCATGATGTCGTTGAAATCGTCCGTCCCCCACGCGTTGGTGATCGCGTCGGCGAACTCGCGGCCATAGCCCTGCGATCCGCGCGGATTCGTATAGAACACGACAAAACCCTGCGCGGCCAGATACTGCATTTCGTGGAAGAACACGCGGCCGTACTGACAGCGCGGCCCGCCGTGCACTTCGAGAATCGCCGGATATTTCTTACGCGGTTTGAAATCCGGCGGAGTGAGCAGAAATCCGTGCAGCGGCGTGCCGTCGCCCGAGCGAAAATGAATTTCGCGCGTTTTTCCGAGATTCCGCGATGAAAAATACTCCGGCGTGCTCTCCGCCAGTTTTTCAAAGGAGAGCTTCTTGGCAGTGTTGTCTTGGCAGAAATAGACGTCGGCGATGCGCGCGAAATCGCGATGAATCAGCGCGAGAGATTTGCCGCGCACGTTGAACACGGGAACCTGACCCTTCAGCGGCCACACGCGCTCGGGATCTCCGGGTCTCAGCGACGCGCGCGCCAGATACGTATCGCCTTCGTCCGTCACCGGATAGAACACATGGCGGCTGTCGGCGCTCCAGAAAAGCGGCGGTGGTCCCAATCCGTAGCCGAGATCGCCCAGCGTCTCGTCGCTCGCCTGCCGGTCGAAGCGCGGGGTGAGATTGCGCTGTCTCCCCGTCTGCAAGTCGAGCAGGTGTGGATGAAACGTCTCCACGCCCCTGCCGCCTCCGAGCTTATGATGTCCGAGATAAACCAGATATCGCCCGTTCGGACTGATCGCCAGAGCCGATTTTTCGCCGAACGGCACGTTGTACTGCGAACGTTTGCCGCTCTGCAGATTGATCTCGAAAATTCCCGTGTGATACGGATGCTTGTCGGGATCAGGGTGGACGTTGGTCACGTACGCGACCCGCCAACCGTCCGGCGCAACGCACCAGCACTCCACGTCGGCCTTGCCCTTCGTCAGCGCGGTGAATTCCTTCGTCTTCAGATCGAGCCGGACGAGCTGCCAGCGCGCCTCGGGTAAAAATCCGTCGCCGTCAAGTTTATAATAGAGCCGCGTGATCTTGCGAACCGCGGGAGCCTTGCTCTCCGGCTCCTTGTTCTCGCTCGCCGCCTTGTCCGCGTCCGCGTCGGGATCGGCCGCGCGATACTTCACGATCAGCGCGCGGTCATCCTGCGCCCACTGCACGGACGCGATCCCCCCGCGCGTGCGGAAGATTTCTTCGGGCGCGCCGCCTTCGCGGGGAATAACGAAAACGCGATCCTGCCCCTTTTCGTTTCTCAGAAAAGCCAGCCGCGAGCCGTCCGCGCTCCACACCGTTGCGCGGTCGCTCTGCTCGCCGCGTGTCCATTGCCGAGTTGTCTTCGTTTCGAGATCGAGCACGTGCAGATTCGCGAAATATTTTTTCTTCTCAAGATCGCACCACTCGAGCGTATACGCGAGCAGCGTTCCGTCGGGACTGACGGCCAACGCGCGCGGCAGCCTCAGGCGCGCGAAGTCGTCAACGAGAACGCGGGATTTTTTCAGGGATGAACGAGTTGCCACGAAGAATTCCTTTCGTATCCATCTACCGACCGCGCGCGCGGTGATAAGCGTCGGCGATCATAGCCAGCAGTCCCGATTCGGAGGACTCCTGAATCATGTGCGCGAGCACGGGATGAGCGGTGAAATAATAAAACACCAACGCCGACAGCGGCAGGCCGATCAGCACAAAGTACGCCTGATGACGGTGTTCGAGCCGATCCTGCGCGCCGAGTTCCTGCAGATAGCTCCACACGCGTTCGTCCTCGTAGTCCGTTTCCGTCAGCGTCAGCGCTTGATACGCCCAGAAAATCGCCACCGGCATCAGCAGCAGATAAACCGTCGCGGGAAAGCGCGTCCACACTTCGTTAAATCCCACGCACAGAATCGCCAGCGGCACGCCGAGGATCAGACCCCACGTCGTCAGATTTCGATAGTGCCGGATCACTTCCCGCTCGCGGCGGAGAATCTTTGGCGCGCCGAGCAGCAGAGGAAAATACAGACGCCCCATGGTGGCCGCAAACATCGCCGCGTAGAACACCGTCACCACGAACCAGAACGTGCGCTGGTCAATGAAGCGGATCAGGTCGGGCTGGCCGAACACCTGCATCGCCACACCCAGAATCACGAGCGCCACCATGAGCAGGAAAAACCAGAAGGTGGTGGTCCGATCCTCGAGCCACGATCCGATCAGGCTGCGGTCTTGGATGCCGCTTCGCCGCCTCGTGATTTTGAAGCAGTGCGGGCAGCGCGTCTTGAATCGTTTGCGGAGCGGAATCTTGCGCAGACAGTGGGGGCAGCGTGCGGGGGATAGCATGGCAGACTCCCGAGGTTGACGGATCTCAGATTCATTTATCCTTAGAATATAAACTTCCCCCTGCGCAGATGCAACCGCTCCGCCTCTTTTCCGGAGGCACGAACGAGACAAGAATCTGCCTCAGAAACTTAGAAGACCGCCATGTCTGTCAATTCGAACGAGCGGGACTGCGCATTCGGCATATCGAGCAGTCATGTTGGCAGATACAGAATCAAGAAAAATCTATTTCGGGGCAGGAATGTTCTATAAATATATTATAAACAAGCATAACACCGTCTGGCACGCCGGTTGCAAAACACCAACCCAGAAGGCTGAGCAGGCAATTCAAACTCAACAAACCAGGAGATAGGAGGAAACAGCCATGACAATCACCCGTTGGAGACCCCTAAACACGGAGGTCATGCGTCCGTGGTGGCTCGAGAACATGAGCCCGATTTCCCGCATGATGGACGATTTCTTCGCCAGCCAGCGCAGCGGCGACATGATGGCGTGGGGACCGAACGTGGACATCGTGGAAAATACCGAAGGCTTCGAAATCCACGCCGAACTGCCGGGAGTCAAGCTGGAAGACGTGAACATCACCCTCGACAACAACGTGCTCACGCTGTCCGGCGAGAAAAAGCAGGAAGTCCGCGAGGAGGACAAGGGCAGCTACTGCCGTATCGAACGCAGCTATGGCCGCTTCGAGCGCAGTTTCAGCCTGCCCAACACCGTCAAGGCCGAATCGGTCAAGGCCAGCTTCGAGGACGGCGTGCTTCGCATCAGCCTTCCCAAAGCGGAACAGGCCAAAAGCCGCACGATCGAGATCCATAAAAAGTAACGGCTCGATCACCCGAGCTTCACCCGTTCAAACGGAACGCGCGATCCCGCTTTAGGGATCGCGCGTTCTCACTTTCCGCGGTGTCGGCTGCTTGCAGCCGACCCATCTAATCGCAACTCACCAACAGATCGCGAGCCGCACTCCCTCCGCTGTCGGTGAAAAAAGCAGAGCTGTTCTTTTCTCGGCAATCTTCATCAGCGTCAAGTCCGCCTGCGATCCGATGTACACCAGTCCGGCCGCAATTCCCGCCGCCCACGCCAGACGATAATCGCGATTATAGGTATCGTACGCGTCGGCGATCCGCGCGCTTTCAGTTTCCGCAAGGTACGCTTCGCGCGAGTCTCTCATCTCGCTAATTCTCCAGACCAGCACGCCCACACTCGCGGCCTGCAATCCGAACCACGCCGCACCGCGCAGCGTCTTGCCTTCGTTCCACTGCCCGCTGCCCGGAATCAGCAGATTCATGACCTGCGATTGCGCCGACGGCCTCATCGCCTGCTTCGAGAAAGCGTCCCGCCGCGGCGAATCTCCGAATTCCTCGGACGGTTGGAGACCGCCGCTAATAGGTGTGACGGGGCGCGCCGCCTTCACTTCATCGAAAATCACCCGAAACTTCGGACTCACCTGCACCGGATCGAGCGTCAGATCGGGCACGGCGTCGAGCGCGCGGGAGAAATAGCCGCGCGCGTCGTCCTCGTGGTCAAGCATGATGAGCGCGTAGCCCGCCGTCAGATTCAGCCGCGCCCGCTCGTCGGCGGGGAGCGCGGAGTCGGAGTGCAGAATCCTGAGCGCGAGCAGTTCCACCTGCTCGTAGCGGCCCTCGGCAAACGCGGAATCCACCGCCAGCATTTCCTGCTGCACGTCTGCTTGCACCGGCAGTGCAAGAATCCATCCGAAGAAAATGATCAGACTGATTGCGCGAAGACTCATGGATGTGATTTCGCTCCGTTCGACAGCACGATTTCGGATCGCGTGAGGTCCACTTTCACGTGCAGCGTTTCGCTCGCCGCCGCCGTGAACTCGCGCTGCACCGCCGCGAGCTGCGGATGCGAAATGCGGAGCGCGTGCGTGCCCGGCGACACGAACAGCGGCTTTTGCAGCGGCGTCGTGCCCACCGTTTCGCCGTCGAGGAATAACTCTCCCCACGGCGCAACATTCACCTGCACGAGCGCCACATACTCTGCGAGTCTCACCGTCTCGCGCGTCTCCGTCTCCATGAGATAGAACGACGTTTGAATCGGTGGAAAGGCCGGATTGCGCAGCACGATCTCCTGCTCGCCCGACGCGACCCGCAGCGGCGCGGCCAGCGGTGTCGTTCCCACCTGCACGCCCGAGATAAACACATGCGCCCACGGCTCGGTAAACAACCACACATTCACGCTGTCGGGCAATTTCGCCTCAGGCGGCGCGCGAAATTCCGGCTCGGCGCGTTCTTCTCTCTTGGTTACCGGCCGAGATTCTTCCGTTTTACTTGCCGCGGGATTCAGAGAATCACTCCGGCTCTCCTCCGCCGGTGAAATGGAAACCAAAAGCGGTGTGGTATCGGCGGGCATCGTGGTCGCTTCACTCGCATTCGGCCTTTCGCTCGGCCGCCAGAACATCAGCACCGCCCAGATTGCGATCACGATGGCCGCCGCGCTCAAGGCAATCGCATTCCGCTTGCGCGAGCGCGGAGCATAAATCGAGAGTGGTTCGGGCAATTTCTCACCGAGCAGAGCCAGCGCGTCCCGCGCCGATCCGCAGCGCATGTCCGCATCTTTTTGTACGAGCTTCGCGAGCAGCGCGCGTCCGTTCTCCGCGAGATCGAGCGCCGCGAGTTGTTCGGCGGCGATGTCCTGCTCGCGAATCGCATGCAGCGTTTCGAGTACCGTTTCGCCCGCGAACGGATTCTTTCCCGCCGCCGATTCATAGAGCACCACGCCCAGCGCGAACAGATCGGAGCGTTCGCCCGGCTGCCCGCCCGCCGCCTGCTCGGGCGACATATAGGCGGGCGTGCCGACGATGGCTTCGTGGTGGGTGAGTTTGGGCGCGTCGCGCAGCGCGGCCAGACTGAAATCGGTGATTTTATACAGGCTGTTCCGCTGCGAGGAATCGCTCGTCTGTTTGCGCAGCAGAATATTTTCCGGCTTCAGATCGCGGTGGAGAATGCCCACGCTGTGCAGCGCCGCGAGTCCGCGCAGAAGCTGCGTCGCGAGTTCAATCCATTTTTGCCCGGTCCAGCGTTCGCCGTCGGCGATGCGCGCGGCCAGCGTAGTTCCCTCGACCAGTTCGAGCAGCATATACAGCCCGATTTCCGCGTCCTCGCCGTATTCGTAGATCCGCACGAGATTTGGGTGATCGAGCCGCGCCACCGCTTTCGCTTCCCGCTCGAACCGTGCGCGGATTTCCGCGTCAGCCGCGAGCGCCGGATTCAACGCTTTCACGAACACCGGCCGGTCCAAGACGGAGTCCCGCGCCCGCCACGCCAGCGTAAAATCGCCGCGCCGGATCAATTCTTTATCGGTCAGTCGTTCGGAAAGCGGTTTCATCGTTCAATCAAATACGAAAATCCGAAAAAGCGAAAAACAGAAAACCATTGTAGTTTCACACGGCCGTGTGTTCCGTAGGAGCGGGTTAAGGTACTCCGCAACCCGCCCGCTCTCGTAGGGGCTGATTGCATCGCCCGTTGTAGTTTCACACGGCAGTGTATTCCGTAGGGGCGGGTTAAGGTACTCCGCAACCCGCCCGCCTCCGTATAACCGATTCATCGCGCCCGTCTTCGCTCATCGTTCATCGCTTATCGCTTCTTCCTACTCTCCCACGATCTTCTTAAACTCGGGATCGTTCCAGTAAGCCTCAAAGAGTGAATCTTGTTGTACTTGTTCGCGATAACTGTTATTCAATTCTATTGCTGCTGTAAGAGCAGCCAGCATGTCTTGTCTGTTATCAACAATAGCATATGTTCTCGCCTTATTGTGGAGAGCTTCATGTTTATCTGGTTTGATCTTCAGTGCAGCATCGAATACCGACATTGCCTCTCCAAACTTGCCTAACTTGGCTAAACAGATTCCCTTATTGTTAAGCGCATCATGATCGTCTGACTTGACCTTTAGCACAGCATCGTAGGCTTGAATTGCCTCCTCATTCCGCCCTAAGTCTGCAAGACAAACACCTTTATTATAGAGCGCATCTAAATAATCAGCTTGTATCTTCAGTGCTGCATTATATGCCGATATCGCTTCCTCATGACGGCCCAATGCAGCGAGGCTGCTGCCTTTGTTATTAAGCGCTTCATGCAGATCCGGATTGATCTGAAGCGCCTTATCAAACGCGTCAATTGCCTCCTTGTGTTGGTTCAACTTGGCAAAGTTGACACCCTTGTTATGGAGTGCATTTGTATAATCTGGCCTGATTCTCAACGCGGTCTCATATGAATGAATAGCCTCTGAATGACGACCGAGTGCATCAAGGGTACAACCCTTATTGTTGTGCGCCTCGGGTATATCGGGTGCGATCTTCAACACT
>JAQTRJ010000332.1 GCA_028711875.1 bacterium
ACGGTTTAGAACGCCGTTCGAACCCACGATGGCTGTGTTGACGTGACCGGTTTTTTTGTACCAGTCGAAATGAGAGAGAATCGCATAGGGAGGACGACTGGTCATGTCAACGAAGAGATATAAGCCGGAGCAGATTGTGAATCTGCTCCGGCAGATCGAGGTGGAGATTGCGAACGGCAAGACCACGCCGCAAGCCTGCCGGGATGCGCAGATCACGGCCCAGACGTACTACCGCTGGCGGAAGGAATTTGGCGGGCTGAAGCTGGATCAAGCGAAGCGGCTGAAAGAGTTGGAGAAAGAGAACAGCCGGTTGAAGCGGTTGGTGGCTGAACTTTCCCTGGAGAAGCAAGTGCTGCGCGAGGTGGCGCAGGGAAACTTCTAAGCCCCGAGCGGCGGCGTTGTGCGGCGGAGCATGCGCGCGAGGAGTACGGGTTGAGCGAGCGCCAGGCCTGCCGGCTGCTGGGGCAGTGGAGAGGGACGCAACGCTACACGCCCATTCTGCAGAGTGACGAGGACGTTTTGACCCGAGCCATCATCACCCTGGCCAGTCAGTACGGGCGGTATGGCTATCGGCGGATCACGGCGCTGCTGCAAAGGGCCGGCTGGCAGGTGGGCAAGGACCGGGTCCAGCGAATCTGGCGGCGGGAAGGATTGAAGGTGCCGCAGAAACAGCGGCCACGGGGACGGTTGTGGTTGAACGATGGCTCGTGCGTGCGGCTGCGGCCGGAGCGGGCCAACCACGTCTGGAGCTACGATTTTGTGAGTGCAGCAACCCACGATGGCAGAAGTCTGCGGTTGCTGACGCTGATCGACGAGTACACGCGGGAATGCCTGGCGATCCGGGTAGCGCGCAGACTGGGAAGACAGGAAGTGATCGAGACGCTGACCGACGTGATGCTGGTGCGGGGCATCCCGGAGTACCTGCGCTCGGATAATGGTCCCGAGTTCGTGGCTCGGGAACTGCGAAAATGGCTCGGGAGGTTGGGCGCCGGAACGTTGTATATCGAACCGGGGAGCCCTTGGGAGAACGGCTACTGCGAGAGTTTCAACGGCAAGCTGCGAGACGAATGCCTGAACGGAGAAATCTTCTATTCGCTGAAGGAGGCGCAGGTGGTGATCGAGCCGTGCCGGGTGGAGTACAACACACGACGCCCGCACTCGGCGCTCGGCTATAAGCCGCCGGTACCGGCGGCTTATAGCCCCCTGTTCACACCAACACCAGTTTCGCAGCTACGGGCTGTGATGTAGACTCTTCTATGATGTCGTCGGCTTTGTCAAGAAACACGACCCCCTCTTCTTCATGAACCCCCAGCGCTTCTCGTGGGGCTTCGCCAAGCTTAAGAGTTCCTTCGTAACGTTCGACCAAGGCCCGTTTCCCTGAATCTTGCGGTGGACTTTGAATCCACCAATCATCTATACGATCCTTCACTGCAGACCATGATTCGTACTGCGAACTCCCCTTTCTCTTGCAAGGGGAGGCAGGGCGCTCAATCACTCACACGATAGACTTTCGTCTAACAAGAGTCTACTCGGGCTACCCTGCATGCGAGCCGGCGGCACTGGGCTGACTTACATCGCGTAACTTCCAGTACAGTCGTACCGCCAATTTTCGTGCGCTGGCGACCTTCGCCACCGCGCTGCCACGGCGAAACTGCAACCGCTGATAGTTACGCCGCAATTCTGGATCGAACCGTGAGGCCACGTGCGCGGCCTCCACCAGCAAATAGCGCATCATCGAGTTGCCTTGTTTACTGATCGAGCCGAGCCGTTGCTTGCCGCCGCTGCTGCTCTCCGTCGGATTCAAGCCTAGATAACTCACCAGTTGTTTGCTCTTTGGGAAGCGGCCGATGGGCCCGAGGGTCAACACAAATGCCAGGGCCGTAACGGGTCCCACTCCCGACTGCTCCATCAAACGCACTGCGTCAGCGCGCCTCGCGGCTTCCGCTTTGATGGCCAGGTCCAACTCCTCGATGGAAGGGCTGAGCCGATCTAACATGTCGAGGAGTTCCTGCTTACGGCGGTTCGCCCAAAAGCCGAAGCGGAGACCGTCCAGTTCGCGCCGACCCACCGTCGTCCACAACTTCTTTCTTCGGCAGAGACCTTGCCCCATGGCCAAAGCGTGCAACTGATTCATCACCGAAGTTCGAAAACGCACGAGCCTCACCCGGTGCTGTAATAACTGCCGCAGATCCCGCTCGGCCGGTGAGGGGATCCAAATCCGCGGAAATCGGTTCTCGAGGAGCATTTTAAGTATATGGTAGGCATCGCGTGGATCGGTCTTCTGCTTCCGGACTATCCCGGCACGAATCTGAGCTGCGTCGCCAACCAAGAGCTCGTGTCCTTGCTCGGCCAGCATCCGCTCGAACCAGTGCGCATGCCCGGTGGCTTCCATCCCCACGCGGGCGCAGCTCGGCAGTGCCTCATAAAACTTCCTGGCCTCACCTGACTCATGGTCTAACCGTCGCTCGATGATCTCGCCGGTCGGGGAATCCACCATTGCAATCTGCTGAAAGCGTGTGTGAAAATCACATCCGATAATGAACATCGCTCGCCTCCTTTCCTCCGAGCCTTGGTCGATCAACTGCTGCCAAGTCTACTCGGTTCCTAGGAGCCGACGACGTCATCTAATCACTCAATTCGACTGGCACCAAAAATCAGGCAGGTCAGGTGGACATTGAACTCCTATCCATTCAAATCCGTTTGGTCATCTGCTCGGTGGACAAAGCCAAGGAAATGGGGATGGATTGGTGGGTGAACAACCCGATATTTCGCCAGGAAAAACATGACGAGACGTTGGCAAGCTCTCTC